>JBILSW010000256.1:0-5147 GCA_044371895.1 Rubrivivax sp. | reverse complement strand
CTGGGGGCGCGGGCTGCACGGCACCTCGATCTTCTCGCCCTGGTCGCGTGGCAACGGGCACGAGCGCGTCCTGACGTTGCTGGTGGCGGGCCAGGGCACGCTGCGGGTGGAGGTGGGCAGCTGCCGGGTGGGCTTCCGGCAGCTTGAGGTGGCGGTGGGCTGAGCCGCGGCGCGGCGCTGGCGCTTCGACGGCTGCCTGGCGCCTGGGGCCTGCTGGGTTCCTCAGAAGTGACCCAGCACGCCCAGGCGGCGTGCCCGGCGCAGCAGCAACCGAAACACCAGGCTGCCCGCCAGCAGGTGCAGCCCTGCGTTCAGCGCCACCGCCCCCAGGTGCTTCGGGCCAGCACCTCGCCTGCCGCGGCCGCGGCGCTCAGCGCGGAGGGCAGCAGGCTCGAGGCATCGGGCGGATGGGCGGGCAGGGCCACCAGACCGACCAGGACGGGGAAGGCGGCAACCAGCAGGCAATCGCCGCGCTTGACGAGCAGCATCAGCCCGGCCATGGCTCCAGAGGGCGCTCTGGGCGAGCAGCCCGCTGAACAGGCTGAGCACGAAGCCTGCGCCCGGCCACGACTCCACCCAGTAGCGGCGGGCCTGGTAGAGGCTGCGTCGCAGCTCGTCGCCCAGGTGGTGCCGGATGCGTCCGTTCATGGGGCGTCTCCCGCGGGATCGAGCGACTGCGCCTGCAGGATCCGCAGGTCGTGCTGGCGCAGCTCGATGCGCGCAGCTCCATGCCGGCGCAGCGCGGCAGATCCGCCTGCAGCGCCTGAAGCAACGCACAGGCCTGGGCGTGGTCGCGCAGCGGCAGCAGGGCCACGTTGTCGTGCTGCTGCCAGGCCGCATCGGCGATGCAGCGGTCCAGCAGCGGTGGCGCATGCGGTCCCATCTGCAGCCGCAGCTGGTCAGGGTGGCTCTGGTGGATGAAGGCCTGGTGGCTGCCTTCGAACCGCTCGTGCCCCGCATGGATGCAGACGATGCGGCCACACAGCCGCTCGATGCGATGCAGGTCGTGCGAGCCGGTCAGGAAGCTGGTGCACTGGCCCGTTGCGTGCTGCACCAGGGACTGCAGCCGCTCCACCCCTTGCAGGTCGGGCCCCAGCGTGGGCTCGTCCAGCAGCAGGGCCAGGGCGTCGAAGTGGCGGCAGTCGAAGGGCCGCTCGCGCAGGCCACAGAAGCAGCGGGCGTTTTCCAGCGCGGTCAGCCGTTCGTGGGCCGCGCCCCGTCCCTCGATCAGCACGCCCAGGTCGGCCAGGTGCGGCCCGGGCCTGCCGGCGGCCTGTGCAGGTTGGTCGCGCCGGCGAAGCTCGCCGCTGTCAGCGTCACACAGGCCCGTGATGACCTTCACCAGGGTGGTCTTGCCCGAGCCGTTGGGACCGAGCAGCCCGACGACTTCGCCGGGCACGAGCTGCAAGGTGAGGCCCTGCAGGGCGGTGATGTTGGAACCCGCCCAAACGTAGGGCTAGCTGGCCTGCTGCAGCTGCTACAGCGGCTTGGGGGGCTCTCGCATGCGCCGCAGCGTTCCATCGCGACCGAGAGCCTCGCTCAAGGCACGACCTCCACGCGCACCAGCGCCGCGCCGTACTCGTCGCCGCAAGCTCCGGATGGCGGGCAGACCGCACGGCCGGCCATCGGCGGCAGCGGGCCCGGCGCCTGCGCCGACAGCTGCGCCGCCTCGGCGCCGATCGGGAACGCGCGGAAGGCCGCTTCGCTGCGCGGTCGCATCGCCGAGTGGTCGCGCTGGCGCGGCGACACCAGCACCAGCAGGTCGCTCGGCCCCGGCGGGCCGGCGGTGTTGAGCACGATGGGCGACTGCGGCAGGCGCAGAGCCTGCCCCGGCCGCACCTTGATCGCGCCGGACTCGGTGTTCGGGTACAGCTGCAGCAGCTCGCCGCTGGCGCCGTGCACGAAGACGTAGACGAAGCCTTCGCGCGCGCTCTGAATCGTGAAGCTCAGGTCGTCGCGGTCGATGCGGTAGCTGGTGCGGTTCGTCTGCAGCCGCACGTCGAAACCGGCCGTCTGCGCCTGCACGACGCGGGCAAACTCCGCGGCGCGGGCTGAGCCACCGGCGCGCCCCCCGGCGCATCGGCGGGGGCCTCGGCGACCGCCGCCGGCGGCGCCGGCGGCGGTGACAGCGCCACGTATGCGGTACCCGCGACGGCCAACAGCAACCCCACGCCGATGCCGGCGCCGATGAGCGTCCGGTTGCCGCCGCGCGCAGCCGTCGGCGATGCCGCGGGGGCGGGGCCGAGGCGCGTCGCGGCAGAAGGAGGCGCAGGGACTGCCGGCGCACGGGCAGCGTCGAAGCCCGGCAGCGCGCCCGGTGGCAGCGGCGGCGGCGCGTAGGGGTCGATGCTCGCCGCACCCAGGCCCATGTCCTGGCGCAGCTCGCCGATGCTCTGCGTCCGTTCCTCGGGCCTCACCGCCAGGGCGCGGTCCACCGCGGCCAGGAAGCGTTCGCTGTAGCGGCCGGCCGCCGCCTTCGCCAGCGGCACGTAGGTGTCGTTGAGCAGCCGTCCGACCGAGGGCGGCGGCGTACGGCCCACGATGGCGAAATAGATCACCGCGGCCAGCGCGTAGACGTCAGTCCACGGGCCCTGCTTCATGCCCGGGATCTCGGCGTACTGCTCGACCGGCGCGTAGCCCGGCTTCAGGATCACGGTCAAGGCCTGCGTCATGTCGCCGATGACGCGGCGCGCGGCGCCGAAGTCCAGCAGCAGCCAGCGGTTGCCCAGCAGCATCACGTTGTCGGGCGCGATGTCGCGGTGGTAACACTGCTCGGCGTGGATCACCAGCAGCGCCTCGGTCAGCGGGCCCAGCACGCTGCGCAGCCAGGCCTCGTCGGGCGGCGCCGGCATCCGCCTCAGCACGTCGCGCAGAGTGGTGCCATCGAGGAAGGGCATCACCATGTAGGCGGTGCCGTTGGCTTCCCAGAAGCGGTAGACCTTGACCAGCGAGGGATGGTCGAAGCTCGCCAGCAGGCGCGCCTCGTTGATGAAGCTCTTCAGGCCGGCCTCGAAGGTCTCGCGATGGCGTTCGCTCTTGACCTGCACGCGGCTGCCGCCGCCACGCGCGGCCAGTGAACTGGGCATGTACTCCTTGACTGCCACGCGGCGCTGCAGCGAGTGGTCGTGCGCCGAGTAGACGAGCCCGAAGCCGCCCTCGCCGACCAGCGCGGTGATCTCGAACTCGCCCAGCCGCGTGCCCACCGGCAGCCCGCCGGTGTCGCTGGCGGGCGGCTGCTCCGCGGGCGCGGGGCCTGGCGGGATGGCCGGGCCGGCGGCGAACTGCGTGCGGTCGTCGTCGCTGCCGACGGGCCGGCCCGCGTTCGGCGCGCCGCTGAGCCCGCCCAGCCCGCCAGGGCGGATCACGGTGCGGTCGTCGTCGTCGTCGGGACTCATGGGCAGGCCCCGGTCAGCCGAGGCCGGGCAGTGTCGAGACGGGCGCGATTGTGGCAGTGGCCCCGAAGAACCACCCCAGCAGCGCCGGCTGCGGCAGGCCCTGAGAGGCGTAGAGGCGCGGCACCCCTTCGTCCGGGCAGGCATACCACCAGCCGCGCCCGCGGGCCCGAGCCGCCCAGATGGACTGCGCCTCGAGTCCGATGGCCTCTGCCGCGTCCAGGCCCGCCGGCAACGCCGCCAGTTCGCCCGGCTGCAGCAGGGGGACTTGGTGCGCCGTCGGCGCAGTGTCGAGTTCGGGCCGGGCCATGCGCGCCAACTCGGCCTCCAGCCGCTCCAGGCTCCAGTCGTCGAAGAGCGCGTCGCGCGCCAGTTCGTCCAGCCGCCCCAGCCAGTGCCACAGTGCGGTCAATTGCACCGTGCTCGCCGGGCCTTCGCCCAGCGGCAGCGCGATGGTCAGCGGGAAGTAGCGCCCGACGCGATCCACCGACGGCATCAGCACGCCGGCCCAGCCCTGCTGGGCGGTTGCGCCGGCTGCGTCGGCTGCCGCCACCGGCAACGCGCCCGGCATGAGCAGGAAGCGCCAGCTCGGAGACCCGAGATAGGCGGCAAGCCAGTCCTGTGGCGCGGCCTCGCGCAGCGCCAGCAGCCCGGCGGCCAGCCAGCCGTCCCAGGGCTCGACGAAAGCCTGCGGCAGCCTGCGCGACGCGAAATCGCCCAGCGAGGGCAGCTTGCCGTGCCAGCCGGGCGGTGCGGTTGCGCTCACAGTGCCGAGGGGCAGCGGAACTGTCGGATCTCGCGCATCTGGAACGGGTTGAACACGCTGGCGGCGAAGACCTCCAGCCGTGCACGCCGGCCGTCCAGGTTGAGGATCACGCCGAAGCGCTCGGGCACGTCGCCCGGCTGCACCTGGAAGCTGTCGAACAGGCGGAACAGCGCCCAGGGTCCCTCGGTGCGAACCGACGGGCCGGCATCGCCCAGCCCCGTGCTCAGGCGGATCACCGAGGCCACGCGCTGGCTCGGCCAGGCGACCGCGATCGAGGGCCCGGTCGTGGTCATCTTCTGGACCTGCCCGTCGATGTCCAGGTTCAGTTCACGCAGCGACGGCTCGAGTTCGACCAGCCGCAGCTCCAGCCGCATCGCCGGTGCCTTGCCCCCGGCGCGGAAGAAGGTCTCGCGGATGCGCTGCGCGCGCTGGAAGTCGGCCAGCGCCGCCGGCGACACGGGGCGCGAGCCGTCGGCCAGCGGGCGGTACGCCCACACCGGGCGCGTGGTGTCGACCAGGGCCACCAAGCGGCGCTGGAAGAACTCGTCGAACAAGCCGCCCTGCCCGAAGAGCTGGCCGAAGTCCTCCGGCAGCACGTCGGCACGCGAGCCGCTGGCGAACGGGTAGCGGTTGGTGATGGCGCGGTTGCAGAACTCGGTGATGGGCTGCAGCTCGGCGGCGAGGTTACCGAGCTCCGCGCCCCGGCTGACCGCCACCGTCGCATCGGCCATCTGCTCGACCAGGGCACGCACCGCCGCCGGCTGCTGCGCCGCGGCGATCTTGATGCGCTCGGCGCCGGCACCGCCGCCGGCAGGCGGCGGCGTGCCGGACTTCTTGGCCGCGTCGGCGGCAGCCAGCTGGGTGAAGAGTTCCTCGAACAGCTTGCGCGTCTCGCCGATGGCCGGCGGTTCGCCCTGGAACAGACGCTGCAGGCCTGCGAAGTGGTCGTCGACCATGCGCTCCAGGGGGCCGCCGGCGCCGCCGGCCGC
>JBILSW010000370.1:0-3874 GCA_044371895.1 Rubrivivax sp. | reverse complement strand
CGGCGCCGCATTTGGTGACTCGTCCGCGCTCGGCTCGAAGATCCAGCCCAACCTCTCCTGGGCCCCAATCGGGCAGATCGGGCTCGAGCGCGGAGCCTTCGACTCTGCCCTCGGGCTGGGAACGTCGTCCTTGGCCGACAGCGCCGCCGTCGGGCGCGTCGAGAAGTCTTTCCGGCAGCTGCGGGACGACGCACAACAAGAGGCACTGCAGCAGCAGGAGGTGATCGCCAGCAGCGTTGTCGTCAGCACCGGCTTTTCCGTGGGCTACGTGCTCTGGCTGGCCCGCGGCGGCGCGCTGCTGGCCAGCCTTGCTTCGGCGATTCCGGCCTGGGCCATGGTCGATCCCCTGCCGGTGCTGTCGAAATACAAGCCGGGCGGCGGCCGGGACCCGGACGCTAAAGATCCCGACCAGCCTGCCGAAAGCGAGGCCATGCGAGGGTCGGACGTGGACGAGGTGGAGGACATGTTCGGATCCGGCAGCCGGGGCCCGGCCGCGAACCCGTCCGGCCCCGGTGCCGCAGAGCCGGCCGGCGCGACGCCGCCCGGCGCGCTGCTGCCGCTCCCCGCGGCGCCTGCGCACCCCGACGCAGAGGCCCGGCAGTGAAGCGGCTGCTGGCCGCGTACCGGAACCGGCTGCGGCAGCTGACGGCCAGTCTGTCGTCCCGGACGCTGCTGGCCTTCGGGCTGTCCACCATCGTAGTCTGCACGCTCCTGGTGGCCGACCTCGCCGGCGTCCTGCCGGACGGCCGCAAGACGGTGCGCGACGGGCGCGTCGCGCTGGCGGAGACCGCGGCGCTCACCGCATCCATGCTCGCCAATGCCGGTGATGCCGAGGGGCTGGCCCGCTATCTCGGTGCCGTCACCCAGCGCAATGCCGACATCCGCGGGGCGCGCGTGCGCAGTACCGACGGCCGCTTCCAGCTGTCGGTCGGCGCGCCGGGGCCTCGGAACCCGAGCAACGAGTCCACCGACACCCGCCTGGTGGTGCCCCTGCTGGCCAACGGAGCAGCGTGGGGCCACGTGGAGTTCCACTTCGAGCCGGCGTCATGGCTGGCGCAACACGCGCCCTGGCTGCCGCCGGCCACGCCCTTCGTGCTGTTCGTCGCGATCACCTGCTCGATGGCGTTCCGCGCCTACCTGACGCGGATGCTGCGCCACCTCGATCCGTCGAACACCATCCCGTCGCGCGTGCGCACGGCGTTCGACACGCTGGCCGACGGGCTGATGGTGGTGGATACCGACGGCCGCATGGTGCTGGCCAACCGGGCCCTGGCCGACGTCTCGGGCCTGTCGGCCGATTCGCTCATCGGTCGCAGCGCGGCCGAGCTGCCCTGGGTGCGGCCGGCAGCGGCTGCACCAGGCGGTGAGCCACCGCAGCGTGGCGCGATGGAGCCCTTGCCCGGGTCGGCTACGCTGCCCTGGCTGCTCGCGCTGCAGGACGGCCAGGCGCACTTGGGCCAGGTGATGTACATGCGGGCCGCCGGCGGCAAGCCACGGACCTTCATGGTCAACTGCTCTCCGATCCAGGGCGGCGCGAAGCCGACGGGCGTGCTGGTCAGCTTCGACGACGTCACCGAGCTGGAGGAAAAGGAGATCCAGCTGCGCGCGGCGCGCGACGCGGCGCAGGACGCCAGCCGCGCCAAGAGCGACTTCCTGGCCAACATGAGCCACGAGATCCGCACGCCGATGAACGCCATCCTCGGCTTCACCGACATCCTGCGCCGCGCCGGGCCGCAGGGCGCGGCCGACGCGCAGAGGTACCTCGACATCATCCACGGCAGCGGCCGGCACCTGCTGGAGCTCATCAACGACATCCTCGACCTGAGCAAGGTCGAGGCCGGGCACCTGGAGGTCGAGCGCCTGCCCTGCGAGGTGCACCAGGTGGTGCTCGACGTCGCCCGCATCATGGCAGTCAAGGCCCAGGAAAAGGGCATCGGGCTGCGCGTGGGCTTCGACGGCCCGCTGCCGCAGCAGGCGCTGACCGACCCGCACCGCCTGCGCCAGGTCGTCACCAACTTGGTGGGCAACGCTATCAAGTTCACTGCCAAAGGCGAGGTGCGCATCAGCCTGCGCATGGACCCGCGCGCCGGCAGCACGCAGATGCAGATCGACGTGGCCGACAGCGGCATCGGCATTCCGGCCGACCGGCTGGAGTCGATCTTCGAGCCCTTCGTGCAGGCCGAGGCCTCCACTACGCGCAACTACGGCGGCACGGGTCTGGGCCTGACGATCAGCCGGCGCTTCGCCCGCGCCCTCGGGGGCGACGTGCACGCCACCAGCGAGCCAGGGCGCGGCAGCGTCTTCCACGTCAGCATCGATGCCGGCCCGCTCGAGGGCGCGCAGTGGTTGTCGGTGGAGGCGCTCGAGGAGCGGCGCGAGCAGGGTGCCGCGGCCGCGGGCGAGCAGGCCGCGTGGGTGTTCCCGCGCCGACGTGTGCTGGTGGTGGACGACGGCCGCGAGAACCGCGAACTGTTGCGCGTGGTGCTGGGCGAGGCGGGGCTGGAGATGGTGGAGGCCGAGAACGGGGCCATCGGACTGGAGCGCGCCGCCGAGCACGACCCGGACCTCGTGCTGATGGACATCCAGATGCCGGTGATGGACGGCGTCACGGCCACGCGCACGCTGCGCCGGCGCGGCTTCGACAAGCCCGTGATCGCGCTGACGGCCAACGCGATGAAGGGCTTCGAGCGCGAGCTCGAGGACGGCGGCTTCACGGGCTACGAGACCAAGCCGATCGACATCGACCGGCTGCTGGCCCGCCTGGCCGGGCTGCTGGGCGGCACGCGTCAGGAGGCCGCGCCCGCGGCCCCGCGTGCCGAGGCAGCGCTCGAGGCCGAACGGGTGCTGGAAAGCGCCCGCAAGGCGGCTGCGGCCGCGCCGATCCGTTCGCGCCTTGCCGCGCACCCGCGCCTGGCGCGCGTGGCCGCCGACTTCTGCGCCAAGCTTCCCGGCAAGCTCGACGAGATGCAGGCCGCGCTCGACGAAGGGCGGCTGGATGCGCTGGGCACGCTCGCGCACTGGCTGAAGGGCGCGGGTGGCAGCGTGGGCTTTGATGCCCTTTTCGACCCGGCGCGCGACCTGGAGGCCGCCGCCAAGACGGCCGACGGCGCGCTGGCCGCGCAGTGCCTGGAGCGCCTGCGCAGGCTGGGCGCCCGCCTGGAGTCGCCGCCCGCGCCGGAGCGTGCTCCCGCGCGGACCACCTGACACACAGAAACGAAGAGACGACGAGCCGCCAGGCCTTCGGAGGAGCACCCCATGGACATGTCGGCCGACGCAGCCGCTCTGAACGCGCTCGCCACGCCCGCGTCGGCGGATGCGGCCCCGCTGGCCCCCGCAGGCGGCCAGGACGGCGCCGATGGGGCGGTGTCGCTCACCGATCTCACCGTGATGATGATCGACGACGAGCCCATGCTCACCGAGGTCATCGGCACCTACCTGGAGGACGCGGGCTACCGCCGCTGCGTCGGCATCAACGACGCCACGGTGGCGCTGGAGAAGGTGCGCGAGCTGAACCCGGCGCTGGTGCTGCTCGACCTCGTCATGCCGGGGGTGTCGGGCTTCGAGATCCTGCAGGCGATGCGGCAAGACGAGCAGCTGCGCTACACGCCGGTGATCGTGCTGACGGCGGCCAGCGACCCCGACACCAAGCTCAAGGCGCTGTCCATCGGCGCCACCGAGTTCCTGGCCAAGCCGGTGGACCCCAGCGAACTGGTGCTGCGCGTTCGCAACAGCCTGGTGCTGAAGGTCAACCAGGACCGGCTGGCCAACAGCGACCCCGTGACCGGCCTGCCCAACCGGCGCGTGCTCATGGAGCGCCTGCGCAACACCCTCGCTCAGGCCGGCGGCCGCAAGACCGGCCTGCTGCACGTAAGGC
>JBILSW010000255.1:0-5160 GCA_044371895.1 Rubrivivax sp. | reverse complement strand
CTTGCGCGCGAAGGTGTCGGCCTGGCCCTGCTCGTCGAAGGCCATCACCACGGCCGCGGCGCCGTAGCGGCGCACCAGCGTGGCCTGGCGCCGGAACTCGGCCTCGCCTTCCTTCAGCGAGATGCTGTTGACGATGCCCTTGCCCTGGATGCACTTCAGGCCGGCCTCGATGACGCTCCACTTGGAGCTGTCGATCATGATCGGCACGCGTGCGATCTCGGGCTCGCTGGCCAGCAGCTTGAGGAAGCGCTCCATGGCCGCGGCGCTGTCGAGCATGGCCTCGTCCATGTTGACGTCGATGATCTGCGCGCCGTTCTCCACCTGCTGGCGCGCCACGGCCAGCCCGTCCTCGAAGCGACCCTCGAGGATCATCTTCGCGAACGCGCGGCTGCCCGTGACGTTGGTGCGCTCGCCGATGTTCACGAACAGCGATCCGGCGCCGATGGCCACCGGCTCCAGCCCCGACAGCCGCATGGGCGGTGGCAGGGGGGTGCTGTTCGGGGCGGTGGGGGTGCTCATGGGGCTCGACTCCGGTTAGGGGTCGAGCGCCGTTGCAGGGGCACGGCGGCCAGGGAGGGCGGCACCGTCGCTTCGAGCCTGGCGGGCGGGGCCCGTCGCAGCGCTCCTCGAAGCACCGACGGATTCTAGGAGCGCGGCGCCGCGGCGCGCTCAGCGGCTGTGTGACGTGAGTCCCGCCAGCGGCCGCGCCGCGCTCACGCCCGGCGCCACCGCACGCGCACCCGGCGGCGCGCTGGCCTCGTCCAGGCTGGCGGCGGCAGCCTGCGGCAGCGGGGCCTCGCCGCCCAGGCGCATGACCACGCCCACGGCCAGGATGTCAATCACCAGCAGATGCAGGATGCGACTGACCATCGGCACGTGCGTGGCCACGTCTTCCACGTGGTCGACGATCAGCGCCACGTCGGCCTTGCGCGCCAGCGGGCTTTGGCTGGCGGTGATGGCCAGCACGGGCGCGCCGCGTTCGCGCGCGGCATCGACCACGGTCAGCAGGTCGTCGACGCGGCCGCTGCTGCTGATCACCACCACCACGTCCTGCGGCTTCAGCACGCTGGCGGCCAGGGGCTGCAGGCGCACGTCGGTGTGGCTGCCGCAGGGCAGGCCGAAGCGCAGGAACTTGAACTGTGCGTCGTGCGCCACAACCCCGTAATGGCCGACGGCGAAGAACTCGATGCGCGCGGCGCCGGCCAGCAGTTCGATGGCGTTGGCCAGCGTCTCGCGGTTGAGCTGCTCGCGCAGCGCCAGGATGGCGCTGGCGGTGTTGCCCAGGACCTTCACGCCCAGCTCGAGCATGCTGTCCTCGCCCGTGACCTGCGTGTGCGTGATCGGCACCGTCGCGCTCAGCCCCGAGGCCAGCCGCAGCTTGAAGTCCGACAGGCCTTCGCAGCCCAGGCTGCGGCAGAAGCGGATCACCGTCGGCTGGCTGACCTGCGCTGCGCGCGCGATCTCGGCGATGGGGTCGCCCAGCGCGGCGCGCGGGTGCGCCAGCACGTGGTCGGCCACGCGCCGCTCCGCCGGCGAAAGGCTGTCTCGGGCGCGCTGGATCTGGCCCAGGATGGGCGAGCCGTGCTCAGCCTGCAGGCTGCGCAACTGCGCCGCCAGGATGGCCGAGGCACCCACGAACGTGGCGTGCTCGGCCGTCACCACGTAGGTGGGGATGCCCTTGGCGTAGTCGGAGAAGCGGCCCTTGTCCTCGAAGCGCGCGCGGAAGGGGCTGCGGTCGAAGTAGCTGCCCAGGCGCGGCACGATGCCGCCGCCGATGTAGATGCCGCCCAGAGCGCCCAGCGTCACGGCCAGGTTGCCGGCGACGTTGCCCAGCACCGAGCAGAAGGCCTCCAGCGTCTCGGCGCACAGCGCGTCGCGGCCCTCGAGCGCGCGCCGCGTGATCTCGGGCGCCGCCAGCGGCTCGGGCGCCAGCCCGGCGTGGTCCCGCAGGGCGCGGTGGATCAGCTCCAGCCCCGGCCCCGACAGCAGCCGCTCGTGTGACAGGTGCGAGTACTGCGTCAGGCCGTAGCGCAGGATGGCGATCTCGCGCTCGTCGCGCGGCGAGAAGCTGGTGTGGCCGCCCTCGGTGCCCAGCGCCACCCAGCCGTCGCCGGCCGGGATGAGGCCGCTGACGCCCAGACCCGTGCCGGCGCCGAGCAACCCCACGACGCTGCGCTCGCGCGCCAGCCCGCCGCCGACCTGCCGGCGCTGCTGCGGCGCCAGCCGCGGCAGCGACATCGCCAGCGCGGTGAAGTCGTTCACCACCACCAGCGTCTGCAGGCCCAGCCGCTGCCGCATCTGTTCGATGGAGAACTGCCAGTGGTAGTTGGTCATCCGCACCTCGTCGCCTTCCACCGGGTTGGCGATGGCGATGGCGGCATGCTCGATGCGCGCGGCCAGCCCGAGCGGCAGGCCCTGCAGGTAGGTGATGACGGCGGCGTGGAAGTCGGGGTGTTCCGCGCAGCGCAGCGAGGCCGTATGCTCGAACTGGCCCGCGGCGGCCTCGATCGTGAAGCGGGCGTAGGTGCCGCCGATGTCGGCGATGAGGCGCGGGCTGTCGAAGGTGGCGGTCATGCTGCGGTGCCCTCGGGTCGTTGCAGGCCCGGATTGTGCTTGAGCGGACAGGGCCCCCAGGGTCACCCAGTCTGGATGGTCCCCTGTAGCTTCACTACAGGGTGAACCCGTGGCTTTCTTGCCCATGAAGACGCTTAATCCCCGGTCGGCACTTTCTGCCTTGTCCGGTGTCTGTAGTTTTGCTACCGTTTGCCTGCAGTTGCCCATGTCCAGACCCTGCCCATGAACGATGTCAGTCCCCTTGTGGGCACCGTGGCCCGGCGCCTGTTGTCGGCACCGGCCCCCTGGCTGGTGGCTGACATCGGGGGCACGAACGCGCGCTTCGGCTGGATGGCCGGGCCGGGCGGCGGCGTGGCGCACGTGCGCACGCTGGCGTGCGCGGCCCACGCCGGCCCGGCCGAGGCGGCCGCGGCCTACCTGGCCGGCCTGCGCGGGCAAATGGGCAGCGGCTTCGAGCCGCCGCGCTCTGCGGCCTGGGCCGTGGCCACGGCGGTCGGCAGCGACCGCATCACGCTGACGAACAGCGGCTGGACCTTCTCGCGCGATGGCGCGCGTGCCGGGCTCGGGCTCGACCGCCTGGAGGTGCTCAACGACTTCGAGGCTCTGGCGCTGGCGCTGCCATGCCTGCAGCCGACGCAGCTGCGGCCGGTCGGGCGGGCGGGCGCGCCGGCTCCGGGCGGCGCCATGGCCGTCGTAGGCCCGGGCACGGGCCTCGGCGTGGCCGCCATCGTCCCCCACGGCGACCGCTGGGTGGCGCTGCCGGGCGAAGGCGGGCACGCCACGTTGGCGCCTGCCGACGATTTCGAGAGTGCGGTGCTCGCCGCGACGCGACGCGAGTTCGAGCACGTCTCCGCCGAGCGGCTGCTGTCGGGCATCGGACTGCCGGTGCTGCACCGCGCGGTGGCGGCGGTCGAGGGCGTGGCGGCCGATGCCGCCGATGCCGAGCACATCGTCGAGTGCGGGCTGGCCGGCACCGACGCGCGCTGCAGTGTCACGCTGGACCTGTTCTGCGCCATGCTCGGCGGCTTCGCCGGCAACGTGGCGCTGACCGTCGGTGCGCGCGGCGGCCTGTATGTGGGCGGCGGCATCGTGCCGCGGCTGGGAGAGCGCTTCTTCGTGTCGCGCTTCCGCGAGCGCTTCGAGGCCAAGGGACGCTTCCGCCCCTACCTGCAGGCCATCCCGACCTTCCTGATCACGGACACGCTGGTGGCGCTCACTGGCGCCGGGGCGGCGCTGGCACAGGCCGACTGAGCGCGACGCCCCTCCAGCCCTGCTGCGCTGTCAGGCCGCGGCGGCGCGGGCAGCGCCGAACAGCTCCGACCGCGCGGCCTGCGTGATGGCCGCGACGCCCGGGTGCGTGATGCGGCGCTCGGCGGTAATGGCATAAAAGTCGTCGCTGATCTCCTCGCAGCGGCCAATCACCTGCACGCCGTATTGCCGCACGGTCTCGTCCTCCACCACCGAGGGCGACAGAAACACGCCGCGGCCCTGGCGCCCGAAGGCCTTCATCAGGGCGCCGTCGCCGAATTCGCCCACCACGCGTGGGTGCAGCCCTTCGCGCTCCAGCCAGGCGTCGAACTGCGGCCGCACCGACGAACTGCCGCCGGGCACCAGCATGGGCGCGCCGTCCAGGCATCGGGGGAACGGCTGACGCAGCCGCGCCGCCAGCTCGGGCGCGGCGAAGAAGCTCACCGGCGAGCTGCCCAGCTTGTGGTTAAAGGCCTTGACGCTGAGCTTGCGCGTCAACGGCTCGTCGGCGATGACGAGGTCGATGCGGTGAAGCGCCAGCTGCGCCATCAGCTCGTTGAAGCCGCCTTCGGCGCAGATCAGCTTAACCGGCTCGGCCAGGCCCAGCGCCGGCTCAAGCAGCTTGTAGGCCACCGACTTGGCGACCACGTCCTCGATGCCCACGCGCAGCTCGAGCACCTGTTCGCGTGTGCCGCGTTTCTCGCGCAGGGCGGTCTCGAGTTCGCCGCCGAGGGCGAAGATCTCGTCGGCAAAGCGCAGCGCCACGCGGCCGTCTTCGGTGAGCTCGAGCTGGCGACCGTTCTTGCGGAACAGCCGGCGGCCCAAGCGGTCTTCGAGCAGCTTGATCTGCGCCGACAGCGTTTGCGGCGTGGTGTGCAGCTGTTCGCCGGCTTTGACCACGCCACCGGCCTTGGCGGCGACCCAGAAGTAGTGCAGGTGCTTGAAGTTCATGGGGGACGCCTTCGTCGGTGTCGTGAATCGATGCGTTTTTCTCGAACTAAAAATTATTGAATATCGAATTTACGCGAAGCAATCTCAACCCTACATTGATCGGTGTCGTCGTTTCCTTGGGGCTTGCGACGGCCCCTTGCGCTTCAAGAGGAGCACACCATGCGCATGAGCACCAAAGGCCGTTTTGCCGTCAACGCGCTGATCGACCTCGCCCTGCGCGAGCCGGCCGGCCCCGTGGCCCTGGCCACCATCAGCCAGCGTCAGCAGATCTCGCTGTCGTACCTGGAGCAGCTGTTCGGCAAGCTGCGCCGCCATGAACTCGTGGAGAGCACCCGCGGCCCCGGCGGCGGCTACTCGCTCGGGCGGGACATGGCCGAGATCACGGTG
>JBILSW010000254.1:0-5177 GCA_044371895.1 Rubrivivax sp. | reverse complement strand
CGCCGCCGGCTGCCACCGCCGGGCGGGCACCGCATCTACATGGACCGCGGCACCACCGATCACGATGCGCTGTACGACGAGTCGCAGCCGCGGGTCGACGCGCTGATGCGCGAGCGCGGCTTCGGGCCGCCGCTGTTCGTGACCCGCGTGTTCGAGGGCGAGGGCCACAACGAGCGGGCCTGGGCGCGGCGGCTGGAGATCCCGCTGCGCCACCTGCTGGGCACCTGATGGCGGCGTGGTCGTCGCTGCGCCGGCTGGCGCGTAGGGCGCTGGCGCTGGCGTTCGCACCCGGGCTGGGCCTGGCCCTGGCCGCCGGCGCCGCGGCGGCCGGCGCCGCGTCCCCCACCACCGAGCGCGACCCGGCGCGCTGGGTCAACCCCTTCATCGGCACCGACGGCACCGGCCACGTCACGCCGGCGGCGGCCGTGCCCTTCGGCATGGTGATGCCCGGCCCCGACCACGCCGACCGCGGCTGGAGCTTCGCCAGCGGCTACCAGTGGCGCGCGCCGCAGGTGCTGGGCTTCTCGAACACCCACATCAGCGGCGCCGGCATCCCCGAGCTGGGCGACGTGCTGCTGATGCCCGTGCAGGGCGAGCCCTGGGGCCCGGGCACGGCCTCGTTCGCCGCCGCGCCCGACAAGGCGCGCGAGGCCGCCTCGCCCGGGCACTACACGCTGCGGCTGCCGTCGCACGGCGTGACGGTCGAGCTGACGGCCACGCCCCGGGTGGCGCTGCACCGCTACCGCTTCGACCGCGGCGGCACGGTGCAGGTGCTGGTGGACCTGCAACACGGCCTGCACTTCGTCGACGGCCCGCGCGTGACGCGCGCAGACGCACAGGTCGACGCCGTGCGCGGCGAGGTGCGCGGCACCGTCTGGAGCCGCAACTGGGTGGAGCGCGAGGCCAGCTTCGTGCTGCGCTTCGACCGCCCGGTGGCGCGCGTGCAGACCGTGGCGCCGCGGCCGGGTGAGCTCGCGCCGCGCTGGCTGCTGAGCTTCGAGTTGGGCGCGGCGCGCGTGCTGCACGCGCGCGTGGCGCTCAGCACGGTGAGCGTGGCCGGCGCGCGCGCCAACCTCGCCACCGCCGACGGCCTGGGCTTCGACGCCGCGCGGGCCCAGGCCCGGCGCGACTGGAACGCGCTGCTCGGCCGGCTGCAGCTGGATGCGCCGCCGCGCGAGAAGCGCATCCTGTACTCGGCCCTGTACCGCAGCCTCGTGCACCCGAGCGACATCGCCGACGCCGACGGCCGCGTGCGCGGCCCTGCCGGTCGCGTCATCGCCGCGCCGGACGGCCGCTACTACAGCACGCTGAGTCTGTGGGACACCTTCCGCGGCGTGCACCCGATGCTCACGCTGGTGGCGCCCGAGCGCGTGGGCGGCATCGTGCAGACGATGCTGGCCCACCACGCCGAGATGGGCTACCTGCCGCTGTGGACGGCCTGGGGCCGCGAGACGCACACCATGATCGGCAACCCGGCGCTGCCCGTCATCGCCGAGGCGGTGGCCAAGGGCCTGCACCGCCCCACGCACGGGCCCGCCAGCGGCTTCGACGCCGCCGCGGCGCTGCGCGCGATGGTGGAGACCTCCACGCGCGAGCGCCCCGGCGCCCCGCCCTGGGCGCAGCGCGGCTGGGCCGAGCTCGACCGCCATGGCTACCTGCCCTTCGACCGCGTGCCGGGCGAGTCGGTCAGCATCACGCTGGAACTGGGCATCGGCGACGACGCCGTGGCCCGCGTGGCGCGCGTGCTCGGCGACGAGGCCACGGCGGCGCGCTTCGCGCAGCGCGCCGCCGGCTGGCGCCACCTGTGGGACGCGCAGACGCAGCAGCTGCGCGGCAAGGACAGCCAGGGCCGCTGGCGCGAGCCCTTCGACCCGCTGGTGCCCACGAGCCCGATGAACAACCCCGGCGACTACACCGAGGCCAACGCCTGGCAGTACACGCCCACACCGGCGCTGCACGACGTGGCCGGCTGGATGCAGGCCCTGGGCGGCGAGGCCGCGCTCGAGGCCTGGCTCGACCGCTTCTTCGCCACGCCCTCGCTGGGCACCAACAAGTTCCTGGGCCAGGAGGCGCTGATCGGCCAGTACGCGCACGGCAACGAGCCCAGCCACCACATCGCATGGCTGTACGCCTTCACGGCCCGGCCCGACAAGGGCCACACGCTGCTGCGCCGCATCGCGCGCGACTTTTACGGAGACGGCCCCGACGGCCTGATCGGCAACGACGACTGCGGGCAGATGGGCGCCTGGCGCGTGCTGGCCGCGCTGGGCCTGTACCCCGTGATGCCGTCGCGCGGCGAGTGGGTCCTGGCGCCGCCGCTCGTGCGCCAGGCGCGGCTGGTGCTGCCAGGGCAGCCGGTGCTGGTGCTGCAGGGCGGTGAACCCGTGCCGGCCGGCGCCGTGCCGCGGCTGGACGGCCGCGCACTCAGCGCCCGCGGCACGCCGCACGCCGAGCTGCTGCGCGGCGGCGTGCTGCGGTGGCGCTGAGCCGCTCAGCCGCGGAACGCGGGCGCGGCGGCCAGTGCGGCGGCGTCGGCCGGCGGGCCGAGCACGAAGAGGTTCGGGCTCTGGCTGGGTGGCATCGCGGCGCGCACATGCGCGTGCAGCTGCGCCCAGCTGCCGCTGAAGCGGCCCAGGTTCCAGGTGCGCAGCAGCTGCTCGGTGAATGCGCCGTTGTGCTCGCCGTCCAGGGAAACCTGGTTGTCCTGGCAGCCCGAGATCAGCAGCACCGCCGGCCTGAAGGGCCCGGTGAGCGTGAGCGCCTGCGCCGCCGGGCCGCTGACGGCCACCTGCGCGAGCGCGGCGTCGGGGTCGTCCACGCGCGCGGCGGCGGCGGCCTTGAAGACGGCCGCCTGCAGCGCGTCGTACTGCGCCTGGTTCGCGCCGTAGACGCGCATCGCCACCGCGTCGGGCATCAGCTTCTGGCGCTGCCCGGGCGGGGGCGGCGGCGGCACCCGCGCGCGCGTGACCGTGCCGCTGTGGCAGCTGTCGGACAGCACCACCACGCGAACGCCGGCGGCGAAACGGCTCAGCTCGAAGTACAGCTCGTCGTCGATCAGCTGGCCGTCCCACAGGCACCAGGTCTCGTCCTTGCGGTCGGCCTCGTCGCGGTTGGTGTCGGGCACCTGGCCACCGTGCCCCGAGAACGTGAGCAGGAAGCGGTCGCCGGCCTTCAGCGCCTTGGCCGCGGCGCGCAGGCCCTTCAGCAGCGCGGCGCGCGTGCCCTTCTTCGTGAGCAGCACGTTGGCCGTGTAGCCCTGCTTGCCGGCCAGCGCGGCGAGGTCGCGCGCGTCGTTCTCGCAGGCTGCCAACGGGCCTTCCCAGCCCTCGTAGTGCGCGGCGCCGACGGTGTTCAGGCCCAGGTGCAGCGACAGCGCGCGCGCCCGGGCGGGGGTCTTCCTCGATGCGGTCATGGTGGTCTCTCGTCGTGCGGGGCTGCCATCATGCGCCCCGGGTGCGGCATTGCGCATCCCTAGCGGCGGGCCTGCGCGCGGCCGATGACCCAGCCCACATCCCCCAACCGCTCCTCGCCCCGCCTGGTGGCCCTGGCCGCGCCGCTGCTGCTGGAGCTGCTGCTGGCCATGCTCGTGGGCATCGCCGGCACGGTGCTGGCGGCAAGGCTGTCGGATGCGCACGGCGCCGGCTTCGCGCTGGCGCACCACGTGTTCGGCGCGTTGTTCCTGCTGTTCCGCATCGTCGGCGCCGGGGCCGGCGTGGTGCTGACGCAGGCCCTGGGCGCCGGCCGCCGCGACGAGGCCGACCGTGTGGCACGCGCGCTGCTCGGCGCCGGCACCTGGATTGGCCTGGCCGTGGCCGCACCCGCCGCGCTGGCCGCGGCGCCGCTGCTGCGGCTGATGCACGCGCCGCCCGAGGTGCTGCCGCTGGCCGCGACGCTGCTGGTGGCGCTGGCGCCGGTGCTGGTGCTCGACGCCTGGACCGCCAGCCTGACCAGCGTGCTGCGCAGTCACCTGCGCGCGCGCGACACGCTGGCGGTGATGGCGGCGATGCAGGTGCTGCAGCTGCTGCTGATGGGGCCGCTGATGCTGGGCTGGGGCCCGTGGCCCGACGAGTGGGCGCTGGGCCTGCCCGGCTTCGCGCTGGCGGTGCTGCTGTCGCGCGCGCTGGCCATCGGGCTGCTGCTGGCGATGTGGCGGGCGCGTCTGGGCCTGGTGCCGCAGGCGGCCGACTGGTGGCGCTGGCGGGCACCCGAGCTGCGCGCGGTGGCGCGCATCGGCCTGCCCGGCGCGGCCGAGAACGCGGCCTACCGGCTGGCCTTCCTGGTGAGCGTGGCGGTGGTGGGGCAGATGGGCGCGGCGGCGCTGGCCACGCACGCCTACGCGCAGCAGGTGATCATGGCGGTGCTGTTGTTCGGCCTGGCCACGGGGCTGTCGGTGGAGGTGATCGTCGGCCACCTGGTGGGCGCCGGGCGGCTGCACGAGGCGCACGCGCTCGTGAAGCGGGCGCTGGCGCGGGGGCTTGCGGTGAGCGTGGCCGTGGCCGCGGCGGCCGCGCTGCTGGGGCCCTGGGTGATGCCGCTGTTCACGCAGGACGCCGCCATCGCCGCCGCGGCTGTGACCTTGCTGTGGTGGACGGTGCTGCTGGAGCCCGGCCGCACCTTCAACCTCGTCGTCATCAACGCGCTGCGCGCCGCGGGCGACGCGCGCTACCCGGTGCAGGTGGGCGCCGTCAGCATGGCCGTGGTGTTGGCCGGCGGCAGCTGGCTGCTGGGCGACGTGGCCGGCCTGGGTCTGGTGGGCGTGTGGATCGCCTACGCGGCCGATGAGTGGCTGCGCGGGCTGCTGATGTGGCGACGCTGGGTGCGGCTGCAGTGGGTGCCGATGGCGCGGCAGAGCCGGCGGCGGCTGGCGCGCTGAGCGCGGCGCCCCGCGCCGCGGCGGTTCAGCCCATGTGGCGCGCCAGGAAGCCCTCGACCCGCTTCCACCAGGCCACGTTGGTGGCCGGGTCCCACCAGCCGTGGCCCTCCTCGGCGTACTCCACGTACTCCGCGGCCGGGTTGTGGCCCTTGACGGCGTCGAACATGCGGCGCCCGTGCTCGATGGGCACGCGCTTGTCCAGGCGGCCGTGGCCGATGAGCAACGGGTTGCGGATGCGCGCGGCCTGCTGCAGCGGCGAGGTGGCGCGCAGCTGCTCGGCGTCCTTCACGCGGTCGCCGATGAG
>JBILSW010000253.1:0-5191 GCA_044371895.1 Rubrivivax sp. | reverse complement strand
AGCCCGGCGCCGAAGCCAACACGGCGCAGGGCCGGGCACCGGCGCACGCGCCCTAGCGCCCTAGAATTCGGGGCTTGCGCGAAAGCGGCGCCGCCCGGCCCAGGGCCGGGTCGCCCCGCAGCGCCTGTTCCACCAACGAGCCGCTTCATGACCCACGTCGTCCTCGATTCGTGCATCCGCTGCAAGTACACCGACTGCGTCGATGTCTGCCCCGTGGACTGCTTCCGCGAAGGGCCCAACATGCTCGTCATCGACCCCGACGAGTGCATCGACTGCGCGGTGTGCATCCCCGAGTGCCCGGTCAACGCGATCCTCCCCGAGGAAGACGTGCCCACCGAGCAGCTGGCCTTCATCAAGCTCAATGCCGACCTGTCGCGCAAGTGGCCGAGCATCACCAAGCGCAAGGCGCCGCTGCCCGATGCCGACGACTGGAAGGAACGCACCGGCAAGATCGACCAACTGATCCGCTGAACCCCGCTGCATGAGCACCGAACCCATCCAGACCGACGCCGTCATCGTCGGCGCCGGCCCGGTGGGCCTGTTCCAGGTCTTCGAGCTCGGCCTGCTCGAGATCAAGGCCCACATCATCGACAGCCTGGCCTACCCCGGCGGCCAGTGCATCGAGCTCTACCCCGACAAGCCCATCTACGACATCCCGGCCGTGCCCGTGTGCACCGGCAAGGAACTGACCGACAACCTGCTCAAGCAGATCGAGCCCTTCGGCGCGACCTTCCACCTGGGCCAGGAGGTGACGCAGCTTGAGAAGCAGGCAGACGGCCGCTTCCTCGTCGCCACCAGCAAGGGCACGCGCTTCCTCACCAAGACCGTGTTCATCGCCGGCGGCGTGGGCAGCTTCCAGCCGCGCACGCTCAAGGTCGAGGGCCTGGACAAGTTCGACGGCACGCAACTGCACTACCGCGTGCGCAACCCGGCGCAGTTCGCGGGCAAGAACCTGGTCATCGTGGGCGGTGGCGACTCGGCGCTCGACTGGGCGCTGAACTTCGTGCAGGAAGGCCCCAACAAGGCCGAGAGCGTCATCCTGATCCACCGCCGCGACGGCTTCCGGGCCGCGCCGGCCAGCGTGGCCAAGATGCGCGAGCTGTGCGACGCCTACGAGATGCAGTTCGTGGTCGGCCAGGTCACCGGCTACGACGAAGCAGACGGCCTGCTCACGCACATCAAGGTCACGGGCGGCGACGGCGTCACGCGCACGATGCCGCTGGACATGCTGCTGGTGTTCTTCGGCCTCAGCCCCAAGCTGGGCCCGATCGCGGAGTGGGGCCTGGACCTCGACCGCAAGCAGATCACGGTGGACACCGAGAAGTTCGAGACCAGCACGCGCGGCATCTTCGCCGTGGGCGACATCAACACCTACCCGGGCAAGAAGAAGCTCATCCTCTCGGGCTTCCACGAGGCCGCGCTGGCCGCCTTCGGGGCCAGCCCGTACATCTTCCCCGAGAAGCGCGTGCTGCTGCAGTACACCACCACCAGCCCGAAGCTGCACAAGGTGCTGGGCGTCGAAACACCCGTGTTCGACTGACGCCGAACCGCGGGCTGCGGCTCGCTTAGACTTCCGCCTGGCTGCAGCGCATGCAGCCAATCGCTAGGGGTGTTGGCCCCGGCCGGGCAACCGGTCGGGGGCGACTGAGAAAGTCCCTTTGAACCTGATTGAGGTAATCCTCGCGCAGGGAAGCAGGCTCGAACGGCTCGCCGCGGCGCAGCCACCCGTGTTTGCCCACCTGCTCGTCGCTGGGAAACACGATGAGCATCTTCAAGAGCACCGCGCTGGCCGCCGCAGCAGCGACCGCCCTGGGCGCCGGGGCAGCGCTGGCACAACCGGCCCAGACCGTCACCATCACCGGCAGCAATGCCGCCAACAGCGCCGGCATCGCCGGCTTCGGCAACGTGCCTCTGGCGCGGTCGCCGCTGTCGGCCACGGTGATCTCGGCCTCGCAGCTTCAGGACGCGGGCATCGCGAGCCTGGCCGACATCACGCGGCTGGACGCCGGCATCACCGACGCCTACAACGCGCCCGGCTACTGGGGCCAGGTCGCCGTGCGCGGCTACACGCTGGACAACCGCACCAACTTCCGCCGCGACGGCCTGCCCGTCAACGCCGAGACGGTGCTGCCCACGGCCAACAAGTCGGCCCTCGAACTGCTCAAGGGCATCAGCGGCATCCAGGCGGGCACCAGCTCGCCCGGCGGGCTGCTGAACCTGGTGGTCAAGCGGCCAACGGCCCGCGAACTCACGCGCGGGGGTGCCGAGTGGGTGCAGCCGGGCACGCTGGCCCTGGAAGCCGACATCTCGCGCCGCGACGGCGCCATCGCGTGGCGGCTCAACGCCAACGGCACGCGCCTGGATCCGGCCACGCGCGACAGCCGCGGCAGCAGCCACCTGCTGGCGCTGGCCGGCGAGTGGACGGCGGCATCGGGCACGCGCCTGGAGCTCGAGGCCGAGACGAACCGCCAGAGCCAGCCCAGCACGCCGGGCTTCAGCCTGCTGGGCGGGCACCTGCCCGATCCCGGCGACATCGACCCGCGCCTGAACCTGAACAACCAGCCGTGGACCTTGCCGGTGGTGTTCGAGGGCCGGACCGGCTCGGTGCGCCTCACCCATGCACTGGGCGATTCGCTCGAGTTCGTGGCCCAGGCCATGCAGCAGCGGCTGCGCACCGACGACCGCATCGCCTTCCCCTACGGCTGCGACGCCGAGGGCGCGTACGACCGCTACTGCAGCGACGGCAGCTTCGACCTGTACGACTTCCGCAGCGAGGGCGAGCGCCGCACCACGACGTCGGGCGACCTCGCGCTGTCCGGCCGCAGCCTGCTGGGCGGACTGCGCCACCACTGGAGCGTGGGCGTCCTGGCCACGCGGCACGAGGCACGGTTCAACCGGCAGGCCTACAACTACGTCGGCGTCGGCCGCATCGACGGCACGGCGCAGGTGCCGCCCGATCCCGCGCTGACCGACGAGAACACCAACCGCACCGAGCGCAGCCTGGAGTGGCGGCTGCAAGACCGCGTCGAGCTAGGCGCCGCCTGGCAGCTGTGGGCCGGCATGCGCCACACGCGGCTGCAGCGCGAGGCCGTGCGCACCGACGGCAGCCGGCCCACCGACTACACGCAGGGCTTCACGACCCCGTGGCTGGCGCTGTCGTGGCAGGCCACGCAGGCGCTGATGGCGTACGCCAGCGTGGGCCAGGGCGTGGAGAGCGAGGTCGCACCCAACCGCGCGCGCTACACCAACGCCGGGCAGGCGCTGCCGGCGCTGAAGAGCCGGCAGTGGGAAGCCGGCGTGAAGCAGCGCGGCGGCGCGCTGCACTGGCAGCTGGCGCTGTTCGAGATCCGGCGCCCGGTGTGGAGCGACGTGCGCAGCACCGACGGCCTGCCCACCGACAGCTGCAGCAACGCCCTGCCCTGCACCCGAAGGGCCGACGGCGAGGCGCGGCACCGCGGCCTGGAAGCCGAGGCCGAGTGGCGCGCCGGCGCGCTGAACCTGCGCGGCAGCGCGCTGTGGCTGCAGCCGCGGCGCACGGGCAGCGCCGACACCGCGCGGAACGGGCTGCAGCCCACCAACGTGCCGACGCGCAGCCTCAAGATGCAGGCGGCCTGGAACGTGGCGGCGCAGCCGGGCCTGGCGCTGCTGGCCTTCGCCAGCCACGAGGGCCCGCGCCAGGTGCTGGCCGACAACCGCGTGGCCACCGACGGCTGGACGCGCCTGGACCTGGGCCTGCGCTACGCGGTGGCCGCGGGCGGCGCACGCTGGGTGTGGCGTGCCGGCATCGACAACGTGGCCGACGAGCGCGCCTGGAAGGAAGCGCCCTTCCAGTTCGGCCACGCCTACCTGTACCCGCTGTCGCCACGCACGCTGCGCCTCGCGCTCGACCTCACGCTCTAGGCCCAGCGCAGGGCCTGTTTCGGGCTATACTGGCGGGCTGCATTCCCCGATAGCTCAGTCGGTAGAGCGCCGGACTGTTAATCCGTAGGTCCCTGGTTCGAGCCCAGGTCGGGGAGCCAAGATCGCCGAAGGCGCCGCGCAGCATGCGCGGTGCCTTCCCAGCGATGCCCTCGAAGGGGTTTTGGCGAGTCCTCTGCAGGCGCGAAGTGCGGTCGCACACAGCGCCTCCTGCACCTCCCACACCGTGTTTCACGGACAGGAGGATTGGCAGTGATACGGACTTTCGCAGCGTTGAACAGCAAGGGTGGCGTCGGCAAGACCACCCTCCTTGCGAACCTCGGTGGCTTGCTCGCAGACATGGGTGCCCGCACCCTTCTGGTCGACGCCGACCCCCAGCCGAGCCTGACCAAGTACTTCGACCTTGGCTATGAGGCCCCACAGGGCCTGGTGGAGGTCATCACCGGCGGGACGGTCACGCACCGCGCGATCTCGCGCACCTCGGTGTCCAACCTGGACTTGATCCGGTCCAACGACGGCGAAGCCCAGCTGCAGCACTGGCTGCACACGCGAGACGACCGCCGGGTGCGCCTGGCCCGAGCGTTGAACAACCCCTACGTCCGCGACCACTACGACTTCATCCTGATCGACACCCAGGGCGCTGTGGGTCCGTTGCAGACCGCCGCCGCCTTCGCGGCCGACACGCTCATCTCCCCGCTTCCCCCTGACACCCCCAGCATCCGCGAGTTCCGCTCGGGCACGCTGCGGGTGCTGCAGCGCCTGGAGCAGGACGAGAAGGAGCCTCGCGCCCAGCTGGCCCCCATCCAGGCGGTGATCTGCCGCTACGACTACTCCCGCAACGCCAAGGCGCTCCTGGCCGAGCTGCGCGAGGAGTTCGACGAGGGCGACCGCGTCACGATCCTCGAGACGATGATCCCCAACGCGGTGGCCTACAAGGACGCCTTCACCGCACGCACGCCCGTGCACGTGGTGAACAAGTCGGGGGGGACTCGCTACCCCTCGGGCTTCGAGGTGATGCACCGCATCGTCTGGGAGCTGATGCCCGACCTCTACGGCCGCTTTGCCGGCCGGCTGCAGGGCGATCCGGCCGAGGTCTTCGGCTCAGGCAAGTCGGCAAGCGACGCTGCTGGCAGGGAGGCCGACACCCCCCTGCAGGCCGCCGGCTAAGGGGGCAGGACCGTGACCGCTCCGAAGAACCCCAAGCCCATCGGGCTGCCCATCTCCATCCCTGCCTCTGAGGCCCTGGCCAACCTCGCGGTTTCCCAGCGGATGG
>JBILSW010000252.1:0-5200 GCA_044371895.1 Rubrivivax sp. | reverse complement strand
CGTCGTCGTCGCTGCGAAGGTGCATGGGCGTCACGGCAGGTCAACAAAATCGAACGATCGTTCTATTCTGAGGCCGGACGATGGTCCCGAGTTAGGGGATGGAGCGACAATTTTGGGGTCTGCTCCCTAACGGCGAGATGCCGCGGGCGCCGGTTCTCGTCGACCTCGGTGAAAACCCTGGCGACGGAATCGCGGCGCGCGCGGTTGAACCCGTCGCCGCCGTTCGGGTAGGCTAGGCGCATGGATGTGCTGCAGCTGGACGTTTCAGGCCGGCCCCAGGCGTGGATCAGCCCCAGGGAAGCCGCGGTGCTCTATGCCAGCCACGCCGTGGCCTGGACGCTGGGCGAGACCTTCCAGGTGCTGCGCGGCGGCATCCAGCGCGCCACCGGCATGCAGAGCCGCATCGAGCTGCACCCCATCGTGGCCGTGCGCGGCACCATGCCCAGCCGCGCGTGGCGCAGCACGCCGGCGATCACCAACCCCAAGCTGTTCGCCCGCGACCGCCAGGTCTGCGCCTACTGCGGGGGCCGCTTCCACGTCGACGAACTCACGCGCGAGCACATCGTGCCGGTTTCGCGCGGCGGCGAGGACACCTGGATGAACTGCATCACCGCCTGCCGCACCTGCAACGGCCACAAGGGCAACCGGCTGCCGGAAGAAGCGCGCATGGCGCTGATGTACCTGCCCTATGTGCCCAGCCTGCACGAGGACATGATCCTGCGCGGCCGCCGCATCGTGGCCGACCAGATGGAGTTCCTGCTCGCCAGCGTGCCGCGCAGCTCGCGGCTGCACGGCTAGTGGCGTCGTTGATGCGCGCCGAGGCGCTGGAGGCGCCGGCGCGCGTGGCCGACCTGCTGGGGAGCGACGCCGATCGCTACGCCGAGCTGGCCGGCGCGCTGCGCCGCACATCGCTCCGCGCCGTCGCGACGCTGGCGCGCGGCAGCTCCGACCACGCCGCGCGGCACCTGGCCTACCTTGGTGATGGCGCGCCTGGGGCAACTCGTCACCTCGCTGCCGCCGTCGCTGCGCACGCTCAACGGCAGCCCGCCGCAGGCGCCCGGCCTGCTCGTGCTGGCGATGTCGCAGTCGGGCCGCAGCGCCGATCTCGTCGAGGCGCTGCCGGTGCTGCACCGCGGCGGTGCCTGCACGGTGGCCCTGGTCAGCGACACCGCCCCGCCGCAGGCCGCTGCCGCCGGGCAGGTGCCGCCGCTGCACGCCGGCCCCGAGCACAGCGTTGCCACGACCAAGAGCTTCATTGCACAGCTGGTGGCGGGGCGAGGCTGCTGGCGACGTGGGGCAACGACGCCGGGCTCGCCACCGCGCTGCGGGCGCTGCCCGAGGCGCTGGAGCGCGCTGCCGCCGCCGACACCGGCGATGCCGCGCGGTGGATGGCCGGCGTGCGCCAGCTCAACGTCGTCGCTCGGGGTCCGGCGCGGGCCGTCGCGCAGGAGCTGGCGCTCAAGTTCAAGGAGACCTGCGGACTGCAGGCCGAGGCCTGCTCCGGCGCCGGGCTGGCGCACGGCCCGATGGCCCTGGTGCAGCCGGGCTGGCCGCTGCTGGTGCTGGCGCCGCGCGGGCCGGCTCAGGCCGGCCTGGTGGCGCTGGCGCAGCAGCAGCGCGCCCGCGGCGTGGCGGTGCTGCTGGCGGCCCCGCCCGGCAGGACGCGCACCGACTGGCTGGCGTTGCTGCCCATCGTGCCGTAGCCCCACGAAGACCTTGACGGCATCACCCTCGTTCAGAACCAGTATCCGGTGCTGGAGGCCGTCTTGCCGACGCACGGGCTTGACCCGGACCACCCGCCGGGCCTGCGCAAGGTGACGCTGACACGCTGAGCGCGGCCGCGCGATGCCGGTGGCCGGCGGATCCGGCATCGGCAAGACCAGTGCGCCGGAGGCGCTGGCCGCCGGGCCGCTGCGGGCGGGACCGGTTCCGGGCAGCCCGGCGCCGTCAGATGCCGAGGATCTTCTTGGCCTCGGCCAGCAGCTTCATCGAGTCGTCGTGCTTGCCGGCCTTGTGGGCGGCTTCGCCGTCGACCCGCAGTTTCTGCACCTTGGCCTTGTCGGCGTCGGACAGCTTCGGGTTGGTGGCCATGCGCGCGTCGATGGCGACCATCTCGCGCGGGCAGTTGTGCGCCAGCGCCAGGCCCACGGTGCAGGCCAGGGTCAGGGTGACCAGGAGTTTCTTCATGGGAGGGGCCTCCAGCTGAGCGCCGAGAGCGGCGCGGACAAGGTTGACGGTGGGTTTCCGCACTTCCAAGGCAAGGTTGGGGTCTTCCCGGAGAGATGGCCCCCCTGTGCAGCGGGAGCGGTTTGGGCATGGACAGGGCCGAGCCCGCCCTGGCGCCACGACGTCTGCTCATCGGACGCGAGACCCCCCGCGGCGCAATGAACTGGCCAAACGTGGTAGGCCGGACAGGGCTCGAACCTGTGACCCCGGGGTTATGAGCCCCTTGCTCTGACCGACTGAGCTACCGGCCCACGGATGCCAGACCCCGGATTCTGCCTGCGCCGCCAGTGGCCGGCGTACGTCCGCGCGCCGCGCTCAGACCCGGGTCGACAGCGTGTGCCCCACCAGCCGCGCGGTGATGTCCACGAGCCGGATCATGCGGTCGTAGGCCATGCGCGTGGGGCCGATCACGCCCAGGGTGCCGACGATGCGGCCGTCGACCTCGTAGGGCGCCGTCACCACCGAAAGCGACTCCACTGGCACCACCTGGCTCTCGCCGCCGATGAAGATGCGCACGCCTTCGGCACGGCTGCTCACGTCGAGCAGCCGCATGAGCTCGGCTTTCTTCTCGAACACGTCAAAAAGCCGGCGCAGGCTGCCCAGGTCGGAGCCGAAGTCCTGCACCCCCAGCAGGTTGCGCTCGCCGCTGACCACGACCTGGTCGCTGCTCTCGGCCAGCGCGTCGGAGCCGGCCTGCACCGCGGCCTGCATGAGCTGCGCGATCTCTGCGCGCAGCGCGTCGACCTCGCCCTTCAGCCGCTCACGCATCTCCTCGATGCCCAGGCCGGCATAGTGCGCGTTGAGGAAGTTGGTGGCCTCGACGAGCTCGCCCTGCGAGTAGTCGCGCGCGGTGAAGATGACGCGGTTCTGCACGTCGCCGTCGGACGAGACCAGGATCACCAGCACGCGCCGCTCACCCAGCCGCAAGAACTCGATGTGGCGGAACACGCTGTCCCGGCGCGGCGCCACCACCACGCCCACGAAGCTGGACAACTGCGACAGCAGCGCGGCGGCCTGCGCGATCACGCGCTGGGGCTGGTCGGGGTGCAGCTGCTCGCGCACGGCGGCCAGTTCGGCGGCGGCCTCGGGCGGCAGCTGCAACGGGTCGGCCAGCGCCAGCGGCTGGGCCGTGAGCATGGTGTCGACGAACAGGCGGTAGCCGCGCGCCGTGGGCACGCGGCCGGCGCTGGTGTGCGGGCTGGCGATGAGGCCCAGGTCCTCGAGGTCGGCCATCACGTTGCGGATGGTGGCTGGCGACAGGTCGAGTCCCGAGGTGCGCGACAGCGTGCGCGAGCCGACGGGCGTGCCGTCGGCGATGTAGCGCTCGACTAGCAGTTTGAGCAGCGTGCGCGCGCGGTCGTCCAGCATGCGCCGCATTGTAGGAACGAGCCTGCGCCCAGGGGTGGCCGGCACTGCCGCGCACCCCGGTTTCCGAGGGGGCTGTGATGTAATCGTCTGCATGGCCAGCGCGTTTCGTCATGCGGTGATCGTGGGCAAGTACCAGGCCCGGGGGATCCGCCCGGTGCTGGAGGAAATCGCCCACTTCCTGGTGAGCTGCGGCCTGGAGGTGAGCTTCGACCGCGAGACGGCCGAGGCCACGGGCCTGAGCGCGGACCGCGACTTCGAGGCCCTCACGCCCGACGAGATGGGTGCGCGCTGCGACCTGGCCGTGGTGGTGGGCGGCGACGGCACCATGCTCGGCATCGCGCGCGAGCTGGCGCGCCAAGGCGTGCCGCTGGTGGGCATCAACCAGGGCCGGCTGGGCTTCATCACCGACGTCGCGATCGGGCAGTACCGCGAGGCCCTGGCGCCCATCGTCCAGGGCCACTACGAGCAGGAGAGCCGCTCGATGCTAGAGGGCGACGTCTGGCGCGACGGCCTGAAGATCTTCGAGGGCCTGTCGCTGAACGACGTGGTGGTCAGCCGCGGCGCCACAGCCGGCATGGTGGAGCTGCGGGTGGACGTCGACGACGACTTCGTCGCCAACCTGCGCGCCGATGGCCTGATCGTCGCCACGCCCACCGGCAGCACCGCCTACGCGCTGAGCGCCGGCGGGCCCATCCTGCACCCGGCCATCGGAGGCTGGGTGGTGGTGCCGATCGCGTCGCACACGCTGTCCAATCGGCCCATCGTGCTGCCCGACGCCGGCGAGGTGCGCATCGGCATCGTGGCCGGCCGGGATCTCTCGGCCAACTTCGACATGCACAACATCGCCAGCCTGATCCCCGGCGACCAGGTGCGGGTGCGCCGCTCGGCCCACCAGGTGCGCTTCCTGCACCCTCGCGGCTGGAGCTACTACGCCACGCTGCGCCGCAAGCTGCGCTGGTACGAGGGCGTGGTCTAGCCATGCTGCGGCGGCTGTCGCTGCGCGACGTGGCCATCGTCGCGGCGCTCGAGGTGGAGCTCGGCCCCGGCTTCACGGTGCTGACGGGCGAGACGGGCGCCGGCAAGTCCATCCTGATCGACGCGCTGCAGCTGGCCCTGGGCAGCCGCGCCGACGCCGCGATCGTGCGCGAGGGCGCTGCGCGCGCCGAGGTGACGGCCGAGTTCGACACCCCCGCGGCGCTGCGCGACTGGCTGGACAAAGCCGGCTTCGGGGCGCCGGACAACGGCGACGACACGCTGCTGCTGAGACGCAGCATCGACACCCAGGGCCGCAGCCGTGCCTGGATCAACGGCGGCGGGGCCACGCTGGCGCAGCTGCGCGAGGTGGCCGAGTCGCTGGTGGACATCCACGGCCAGCACGCGTGGCAGAGCCTGACGCGGCCGGCCGCGGTGCGCGCGCTGCTCGATGAACAGGCCGGCGCCGACACGCGCGAGCTGCTCGCCCGCTGGCAGGCCTGGCGCGCCGCCGACGGGGCACTGGCCGACGCCCGGCAGGCCCACGGCACGCTGGAGCGCGACCGCGAGCGCCTGGCCTGGCAGATCGCCGAGGTCGACCGGCTGGCCCCGGCCGAGGGCGAGTGGGAGCCGC
>JBILSW010000251.1:0-5204 GCA_044371895.1 Rubrivivax sp. | reverse complement strand
ATCGGCACGTCTTGCCCCGCATCGTCGCGGATCGCGATCTCGGTGCTGGGAACCGGCAAGCCGATCGTCCCACTGAACTCCTGCAGGTCGAGGCGGTTGCTCGTCGCCACGGGCGAGGTTTCCGACAAGCCGTAGCCTTCGACGACCGGGCAGCCCGTGATGCGCAGCCAGCGATCGGCCGTCGATTTCTGAACGGCCATGCCGCCGCCGTTGGAGACCACCAGCCCGGAGAAATCCAGGCGGGCGAAGTCGGGATCGTTCACCAGAGCGTTGAACAAAGTGTTCACACCCGGGAACATGTTCACGCGGTGCTTCGCCAGCGTGCGGATGAAGCCGGGAAAGTCGCGGGGGTTGGGGATCAACAGGTTCATCGCACCGAAGTGCGCGCCCATCAGCGCGCAGATCGTCAGCGCGAAGATGTGATACAAGGGCAGCGCGCAAACGATGGTCAGCTGCTGATCCGACACCTTGCTCAGCATCGGCTTGAACCAGGCCTCGCACTGCATCAGGTTTGCCACCACGTTGCGGTGCAACAGCGTGGCGCCCTTGGACACGCCGGTGGTGCCGCCCGTGTACTGGAGGAAGGCCACGTCGTCCGGCAAGATGTCGACCCGGCGCAGGCTCAGGCGCGAACCTCGATCCACGGCTTCGCCGAAACGGGTGACAGTCCGACCGCCATCGACTGGAAGCGCGAACTCCGGAACCATGCGCCGCACGTGCCGCACGGCGAAGTTGATCAGGCGCCCGCGCCAGAAGCCCAGCATCTCGCCCAGCGAAGCCAGCACCACATGCTGCACCGGGACCTGATCGATCACCTCCTCGAGCGTGGCCGCGAAGTTCTCGAGCACCACGATCGCCTTGGCGCCGGAATCCTGCAGCTGGTGCTGCAACTCACGGGCGGTGTACAGCGGATTTACGTTGACGACCACGTAGCCCGCTCTGAGCACCGCCGACAGCGCAACGAGATACTGCGGCACGTTCGGCATCATCAGAGCCACGCGATCGCCGCGCTCCAGGCCCAGCGTCTGCAGCCAGGCGCCGAAGGACGCCGAGAGTTCGTCGAGTTCGCCGAGGGTCAGGCGGCTGTCCATGCAGCACAAGGCATCGCGCTTCGAGTGGCGGCGATAGGCCGCCTCGAGCACTTCGGCCAGGTTGCGGTAAGCGCCTACATCGGCCTCGGGCGAGACGCCCTCGGGATACTGAGAAAGCCAGGGCTTGTTCAAGGCGGGCCTCGACCAGTTGGAAGGGCCTGCATGGTGGCTGCTGCCCATGGCGGCGCGAACCCGGGCTTGCACTAGGGCAGGTCGGGCGCGTCGCCCCCGGAGAACAGCCGTGCGGCCAGTGAACGCTCGCGCAAGGCGATGGTCGAGAGAAAGACATCGGCCCCCGACATATTGCGGAAGGTATCGAACCCCCGCTCCAGGAAGCCCTGCAATGCGCCGAGGCCCGCGGCCGCGGCCGGCCCACGCATCAAGCGCAGGCTCTGCCGCAGCAGGCGGTTGCGGGTGTAGCGATCCAGCGCCTGCCCCACGGACACCATGAGCCCGATCTGCCGCTCTCGCAAGGGCGGCTCCCCCACCGCCCGCCACCACGCCCCGTAATCCGCGCCGCAAATGGCCGGCCCCGTCACGCCGCTGGCGATGCGCTGCCGGGCCATCGCGGTGTCCAGGCGTTCCGACAGCGCATGCAGCTCCGCGAGCTGGGCCACGGTGTCCACGATGTGTTCCGGGAACAACCGAACCAGCGCGGGCACGATGCGCACGAACTGGTCGTCGCGATCGCTGAAGTCGGCCGGCCCATACAAATCGGTCAGGAAGAACTCGGCCGCGGCCGAGTACCGAGGCTGCGCCATCAGGTCGGCATAGGTCACGCCGAACCGGGCATGCTGGTAACGCTTCAAGGCATCGGCCGAACGCGCGAGCGCGGCATCCGCAGTGCGCGCAGAGCGCTCGGCGGCAACGGCCTGCAGGTCGCGCAGGATCTGGTCGGCGGTCGAAGTCACGAGGTCGCTCGGCGGGTTCGCGCTAGTTGGATCACCCTAGGGCGCAACGCGTCGATGATGCAACACTCCACTCATGGAGCGCCGAACCTTGCTGAAGCTGGGTCTGGCCGGCGGGCTGGTCATGGCCGCCGGTGCAGGACTTGTTGCCCTGGTGAAGCCGGGTCGCCAAGCGGGGCGGCTCACCGCCCCGGGCCGAGCCTTCTACGCCGCCGTGGCCCGCGGCGTGCTGGGCCCGCTGGTGCCGGTCGATCCCGCCGCGGCCAGCCCGGTGCTGGAGGCGCACCTGCGGCGCCTGGAGCAGACGATCGCCAGCATGCCGCCTGGCGTCCAGGCCGAGATCGACGAACTCACCACGCTGGCCTCAAGCGCCCCGGGCCGCCTGGCGTTGATCGGGCTGACGGTGCCCTGGGACGATGCCAGCCCCGCGGAGGTCGAGGCGGCGCTGCAGACCCTGCGCCGATCCTCAATCGCTCTGCGCCAGCAGGTTTACCAGGCCCTGCGCGAGCTGACCACCGCCGCCTTCTTCGCCGACGCCGCCACCTGGACGCTCTTGGGGTATGGCGGCCAACGCCCGGTGCCCAACGTCCCGCCGGCCTGAGCCCTTCGCATGACCGAGCCTATTCCCGACCCCATCCGCGCCGGTCTGGCCCGTGGCTGGAAGGTGCTGGGCGGCCCGCACGGCACGCCGCCGGCCAACCTGCGTTGCGACGTGGCCATCGTCGGCAGCGGCGCGGGCGCCGGCATCACCGCCGAACTGCTCAGCGGCGCGGGCCTCGCGGTCGTCCTGATCGAGGAGGGCCCGCTGCGCTCCAGCAGCGACTTCCGCCAACTCGAGTCCGAGGCCTACACCACCCTCTACCAGGACAGCAACGGCCGCAAGACTGCCGACAAGGCCATCTCCATCATGCAGGGGCGCTGCGTGGGCGGCTCTACCACCGTCAACTGGACGAGCTCGTTCAGAACGCCGCCCGACACGCTGGCCTACTGGGCCGAGCACTTCGCGCTGCCCGAGATGGCCGACGGCTCGATGACGCCGTGGTTCCTGCAAGCAGAGCGGCGCCTGAACGTCGGGGCATGGCTGGTGCCGCCCAACGCCAACAACCACAAGCTGCGCGTCGGCGCCGCCAGGCTGGGCATCAGCGCGCCGGCCATCCTGCGCAACGTCAAGGGCTGCTGGAACCTGGGCTCCTGCGGCCTGGGCTGCCCGACCAACGCCAAGCAGTCGATGCTGGTGACGACCATCCCCGCTGCGCTCGACCGCGGTGCCACGCTGCTGGTGCAGACGCAGGCGCACACGCTGGAGTTGCAGGCCGGGCGCGTGCAGGCCGTGCAGTGCCGGCCCGTGGCCGTCAACGGCGCGCCGGGTTCGGGGGGTACGCGGGTGCTGGCGCGCCACGTCGTCGTCGCCGGCGGCGCCATCAACTCGCCCGCGCTGCTGCTGCGCTCCGGTCTGCCCGACCCGCACGGCCGCCTGGGCCTGCGCACTTTCCTGCACCCGGTGGTGGCAACCATGTCCACCTTCGCCGAACGCATCGAGGCCTGGGACGGTGCGCCGCAGACCGTCTACACCGACCACTTTCTCGAGACGCAGCCCATCGACGGCCCCATTGGCTACAAGCTCGAGGCGCCGCCCCTGTACCCGCTGATCTCCACCATCGCCATGCCTGGCATCGGCGTCGGGCAGGCCGAGACGCTGGCGCGATTCCCGCACACGCAGGCGCTGCTGGCGCTGCTGCGCGACGGCTTCCACGAGCAGTCGCCCGGCGGCCGCGTCTCCATCAAGGGCGATGGCAGCCCGCAGCTCGACTACCCGCTTACGCCCTTCGTCTGGGACGGTGCACGACGCGCGCTGCTGAGCATGGCCGAGATCCAGTTCGCCGCCGGTGCCGAGCGCGTGATGCCCCTGCACGAGCAGGCCACGTGGACGACGAGCTGGAACGACGCCCGCGCGCAGATCGAGCGCCTGCCGATGGCGCCCTACCAAACGCGCGTGCTCAGCGCCCATGTGATGGGCGGCTGCGGCATGGCCGGCAAGCCCGAGCTGGGCGTGGTGCGGCCTGACGGGCGCCACTGGCAGGTCGAGAACCTCTCCGTGCACGACGGCTCGCTGTTCCCCACGAGCATCGGCGCCAACCCGCAGCTGTCCATCTACGGCCTCGTCAACAAGCTGGCCACCGGCCTGGCGCGCCAGCTCTCGGGCCGCGAGGTGCAGCTCGCCTGATGCTCGCGCGGCTGCTGCAGGGCGTGGTCGCGTTCGCGCTGCTGCTGGCGGCGGTGGGCGCCGCGTGGGCCTGGCAGCAGGGCCGGCCGGGCTGGGCCGTGGCCTGGGCGTTGTTCGTGCTCGGGTTCCACGCCTGGGTGATGGCGCTGGAGTTCGTGCTGCTGCGCCTGGCGCACGGCGCTGATCCCGCGCCGCGGGCGAGCCTGTCCCAGTTGCTGGGCGCCTGGGCCCACGAGGCGATCTTGGCGCCTGTGATCTTCGGCTGGCGGCAGCCCTTCCGCGGCCGGGCCGAGCCCGATCACCTGCCGGCCGACTCACGCGGCCGCCGCGGCGTGCTGCTGGTGCACGGCTTCGTGTGCAACCGCGGCTTGTGGAACCCCTGGCTGAGGAGGCTGCGCGCGCAGGGCACGCCCTTCGTCGCCGTGAACCTGGAGCCGGTGTTCGGCTCTATCGACGACTACATCCCGCTCATCGACGCCGCCGTGGCGCGGCTGCAGGCCGCCACCTGCCTGGCGCCGGTGGCCGTGGCCCACAGCATGGGCGGTCTGGCCCTGCGCGCGTGGTGGGCGGCCGACGGCCACGACGAGCGCCTGCACCACGCCATCACCCTGGCCACGCCGCACCACGGCACCTGGCTGGCACGCTTCGCGATGACGCGCAACGCGCGCCAGATGCAGCAACTCTCGCGCTGGCTGCAGACCCTGGCTCCGCGCGAGACGCCGGCAAGGCGCGCCCGCTTCACGTGCTTCTACACCCACTGCGACAACATCGTGTTCCCGCCGTCCACGGCCACGCTGCCGGGGGCCGACAACCGCCACGTGCCGGGGCATGCCCACATGCACCTGGCCAGCCACGAGAGCTGGTGGCCAGAGCTGCAGCGCTGGCTCAGAGCCTGAGAAGCATTCGGTCGCCACAGGCACAGCGGTCGACGCTCGACGGGATGCGGTTGCCTGTGATGGGCAGGCCCGCTTGCGAGGTTGA
>JBILSW010000250.1:0-5222 GCA_044371895.1 Rubrivivax sp. | reverse complement strand
CACCAAGACCGACGTCGGCTGGGGCCACCAGATCCGCAGCTACGTGCTCGACCAGAGCCGCATCAAGGACCTGCGCACCAACGTCGAGATCAGCAACACGCAGAAGGTGCTCGACGGCGACCTCGACCCCTTCATCGTGGCCAGCCTCAAGCAAGGCCTCTGAGCGCCGCCGCCCGACCACAAGAACCCGGAGACAGCAGCCCATGCGCGAAGGCACGAAGACCCTGGTGCGGCGCGAGGCCTACACGGCCCCCGCGTACTGGATCAAGACCGTCGAGCTGACGTTCGACCTCGACCCGGCCAAGACCATCGTCACGAGCCGGCTGCGCATCGAGCGCAACCCGGCCGTCGAGCGCCAGCCGCTGCGCCTGCACGGCGAGGGCCTGACGCTGCTGCGCGTGCAGGCCGACGGGGCCAGCGTGAGCTTCCGCCACGAGGGTGGCGACCTCGTCATCGACAACCCGCCCGAGGCCGACGCCTTCACGCTGGACATCCGGAACACCTGCAGCCCCGAGAAAAACACCGAGCTGTCGGGCCTGTACACCAGCGGCAGCCCGGCCATGTTCTGCACGCAGTGCGAGGCCGAGGGCTTCCGCCGCATCACCTGGTTCCTCGACCGGCCCGACGTGATGGCGGTCTACACCGTCACTCTGCGCGCCGACAAGGCGAGGTTCCCGGTGCTGCTGAGCAACGGCAACCTGGTCGAGCATGGCAATCTCGACAACGGCCGCCACTACGCGAAGTGGCACGACCCCTTCCCCAAGCCCAGCTACCTGTTCGCGCTGGTGGCCGGCCGCCTGGTGGCGCGCGAGCAGCGCGTGGCGTCGCGCTCGGGCAAGGAGCACCTGCTGCAGGTGTACGTGCGGCCGGGCGACCTGGAGCGCACCGAGCACACGATGCGCTCGCTGGTGGCCAGCCTGGTGTGGGACGAGGCCCGCTTCGGCCTGGCGCTGGACCTGGAGCGCTTCATGATCGTGGCGGTGGAGGACTACAACTCCGGCGCCATGGAGAACAAGGGCCTCAACGTCTTCAACACCAAGTTCGTACTGGCCAGCGCCGCCACCGCCACCGACGCCGACTACGCCTTCATCGAGAGCATCGTCGCGCACGAGTACTTCCACAACTGGACGGGCAACCGCATCACCTGCCGCGACTGGTTCCAGCTGAGCCTGAAGGAGGGCCTGACGGTCTTCCGCGACCAGGAGTTCAGCATGGACATGGCCGGCAGCGCCAGCGCACGCGCCGTCAAGCGCATCGACGACGTCGTGCAGCTGCGCGCCAGCCAGTTCCCCGAGGACGCCGGCCCGATGGCGCACCCGGTGCGGCCCGACAGCTACGTCGAGATAAGCAACTTCTACACCCCCACCGTCTACGAGAAGGGCGCCGAGGTCGTGCGCATGATGCAGACGCTGGTGGGCCGCGAGGGCTTTCGCCGCGGCATGGACCTGTACTTCCAGCGCCACGACGGCCAGGCCGTCACCTGCGACGACTTCGCGCAGGCCATCGCCGACGCCAACCCCGGCAGCGGGCTGGCCACGCGGCTGCCAGCCTTCAAGCGCTGGTACGCGCAGGCCGGCACGCCGCGGCTGGCCGCGCGCGGCGCCTACGACGCCGAGGCGCGGCGCTACACGCTCACGCTGCACCAGGGCGCCGAGCCATCGCCAGGCCAGCCGTCCAAGCAGCCCTTCGTGCTGCCGGTGCTGGCGGCGCTTCTGGGCGCCGACGGCGCCGTGCTCGCGCCCGAGCGGCTGCTGGTGCTGGACGAGGCCGAGCAGAGCTTCGTCTTCGAGGACGTGGCGGCGCCGCCGGTGCCCAGCCTGCTGCGCGGCTTCTCGGCGCCGGTGCGGCTGGACGACGGCCTGTCGGACGCCGAGCGCCTGGTGCTGCTGGCCCACGACTCCGACCCGTTCAACCGCTGGGAGGCCGCGCAGCAGCTGATGGTCGACCGCCTGCTCGCGGCGGTGACGCATGGCCACGAGCCGGTGCTCGACGACGCGCTGGCCCAGGGCCTGGCCGCCGTGCTGGGCCACCCGTCGCTGGACCCGGCCTTCAAGGCCCTGGTGCTGACGCCGCCCAGCGAGACCTATCTGGCCGAGCGGCTGGCCAGCAGCGACCCGCCCCGCATCCATGCCGTGCGCGAGCAGTGGCGCGCGCAAATGGCGGCGCGGCTGCACGACGGCTGGCAGGCCGCCTGGGCCGGCCACCAGGTGGCCGAGGGCTACGCGCCCACGCACGCACAGGCCGGGCGTCGCGCGCTGGCCAACCTGGCGCTGGCGATGCTCACGCTGCATGCGGTGCGCACCGGCGACGCCGTGCAGCAGGGCCACACCTACCAGCGCTTCAAGGACGCCACCAACATGACCGACCGCGTCGGCGCGCTGCAGGCGCTGCTGCAGGCGCACTCGCTGCTGGCCGACGCAGCGCTGCAGCGCTTCCACGCGCTGGCGCACGGCGACCCGCTGCTGCTCGACAAGTGGTTCACGCTGCAGGCCCTGGCGCCCGAGCCGGTGCCGGGCGTGCACGAGTCCGCGCCGGGCACGGTGGTGCCGGGCAGCGTGTTCGCGCGCTTCAAGGCTCTGCTGCAGCACCGCGACTTCACGCTGAAGAACCCCAACCGCGCGCGCAGCCTGATGGGCATCTTCTCGGCCAATCCGGCCGCCGTGCACCGGGCCGACGCCGCCGGCGTGGTGCTGTGGGCCGAGAAGATCCTCGAGGTCGACGCGCTCAACCCGCAGCTGGCCGCACGCATGGCGCGCTCGATGGAGCGCTGGGCGCGCCTGGCTGAGCCCTACCGCAGCGCCGCGCGCGAGGCCGTCTCGCGCGTGGCCGCGCGGCCCGACCTCAGCGACGACCTGCGCGAGGTCGTCACCCGCGCCCTGGAGCAGCCCACATGAACGCCGTCCGCCGCATCAGCCTGACGCAATACCTCGTCGAGCAGCAGCGCGAGCACGGCCGCATCCAGGGCGAGCTGCGCCTGCTCATCGAGGTGGTGGCGCGCGCCTGCAAGCGCATTGCCATCGCCGTGAACAAGGGCGCCCTGGGCGACGTGCTCGGCAGCACCGACCAGAGCAACGTGCAGGGCGAGATCGTCAAGAAGCTCGACCTCATCGCCAACGAGGTGCTGATCGAGGCCAACGAGTGGGGCGGCCACCTCGCGGCGATGGCCAGCGAGGAGATGGACTCCATCCACGTCGTGCCCAACCGCTACCCGCAGGGCGAGTACCTGCTGCTGTTCGACCCGCTGGACGGCTCCAGCAACATCGATGTCAACGTGTCCATCGGCACCATCTTCAGCGTGCTGCGCAAGGTGGGCCACGCGCGCGGCGTGGCGGAAGAGGACTTCCTGCAGCCCGGCAAGCAGCAGGCTGCCGCGGGCTACTGCGTGTACGGGCCGCAGACCACGCTGGTGCTGACGCTGGGCAACGGCGTGGCCATGTTCACGCTCGACCGCGAGACCGGCTCCTGGGTGCTCACCGCCACCGACGTGCGCATCCCCGAGGAGACCAAGGAGTTCGCCATCAACATGTCGAACCAGCGCCACTGGGCGCCGCCCGTGCGGCGCTACATCGGCGAATGCCTGCAGGGCCGCGAGGGCCCGCGCGGCAAGGACTTCAACATGCGCTGGGTGGCCAGCATGGTGGCCGACGTGCACCGCATCCTGTCGCGCGGCGGCGTGTTCCTGTACCCCTGGGACCAGCGCGAGCCCGACAAGCCCGGCAAGCTGCGCCTGATGTACGAGGCCAACCCGATGGCCTTCATCGTCGAGCAGGCCGGCGGCCAGGCCACCGACGGCCACGAGCGCATCCTCGACATCGTGCCTGGCAAGCTGCACCAGCGAGTGAGCGTGATGCTGGGCTCGGCCGCCGAGGTGCGGCGCGTCACCGGCTATCACCGCGAACCGGGCTGACGCGACACGTGAGCGGCATCACGGGCCGCTATCCCCCATCGCCGGGAAGGCCGGTGCGCGGCGAGGCTTAGGCGATGCGGGGATGCTCAGGCCCGCGCGTCGCGGGGCTTGGTCGTGCTGGCTATGGTCGCGGCTTTCTTCGCACCCTGGAGACCGCCGTGAACCTGTTCCGCACCCCTCTCGTCGTGGGCTCCGCCAGCGCCGCCCTTCTGCTGGGCGCCTGCGCCACTCCCTCTGCCGTGATGACGGCCGCCGCCCCCGCAACCGTGCCGGCTGCCGCAGCCCCCACCCCCGCAGCACCCCCCACCGCGGCCTCGCCGGCCGCACCAGCGGCCGCCGGTGAATCGAAGGTGGCCTCGGTGGAGCTGCCCGCGACGCGCGGAGCCGCCGATGCAGCGGCCAGCAAGGCCCGGCCCTACGTGTACTTCGACTTCGACAGCGCCGTGATCCGCGACGAGTTCAGCTCCAGCATCGACGCCCACGCGCGGCAGCTGCTGGCCACGCCCGACAAGCGCCTGCGCATCGAGGGCCACACCGACGAGCGCGGCGGCCGCGAGTACAACCTCGCGCTCGGCCAGCGTCGTGCCCAGGCCGTGGCGCAGTCACTGCAGCTGCTGGGCGTGCCCGACAGCCGCCTGGATGTGGTGAGCTACGGCGCCGAGCGTCCCAAGGCCGAGGGCAGCACCGAGGAAGCGTGGGCCCAGAACCGCCGCGCCGCTCTGCGCAGCCAGGCCGGCGAACGCATGGCGCAGGCCGGCAGCGCCACCCCGCGCTGAGTGCCGGGCCGGCCGGGCCTGTACGATGCCGCGATGGCACCCCACGCCCGGCTGCACGGCATCCCGAACTGCGACACGGTGAAGAAGGCGCGCGCCTGGCTGCAGGGCCGTGGCGTGGCGCACGACTTCGTCGACTTCAAGAAGGCGCCGCCCGATGCGGACCAGCTCGCAGGCTGGGCGCGCGCGGTCGGCGTCGAGCGGCTGCTCAACCGCAAGGGCACGACCTGGCGTGCGCTGGGCGACTCAGCCCAGGCTGCCGCGGGCACCGAGGCCGGCGCGCTGGCGCTGATGGCCGCGCAGCCCAGCGTCATCAAGCGGCCGGTGGTGCAGTGGCCCGACGGGGCGCTCACCGTGGGCTTCGACGAAGCCGACTGGGCGCGGCGCCTCGGCCGCTGAGCGGTATCCCGGCGCCTTGCGCGTCGCGCTGGGCTGGGGCTCGGCGCGGCTGTCGCTCGAATGCCGGCTGCCGCACCTGCAGGCGGCGGCGGTGCCGGTGCGGTTCTGAGAAGAGCAGCGGCGGCCCGCGCCGCGGCTCAGGG
>JBILSW010000249.1:0-5231 GCA_044371895.1 Rubrivivax sp. | reverse complement strand
CAGTGACGCCGGCAGCAGCATCTCTTGCTCCGGTTCGTAGGGGCGGTAGCTCATGTTCCATAAACGTCTGCACGGCGTGCGGCGATGTCAGGGACTTCCCTTCTGCCGCCCACGCTCCTAGCCAAGGCGGGCGAACGCCGTCAGAAGCGATAGCCAAGTCGCGCCATCGCGGTCGTGACTCGGTACTTGGCCGTGAAACTTGCGGAGTCGCCGGTGGCCTTCAGGCGCACGTTGCCGCCGTCGGCCACGGTGACGCCGATGTCGGCCACCCAGGGGCTGCCGTAGTCCCAACGCAGGCCGGCCATGAACTGGCGCGCGCTGCCGGAGCCCGAGTATTCGCGCGCTGTGCCCGCGACGCTGAGATCGGTGTCGACCTCCTGGGCGCGCCCCACTCCCAGACCCAGGTAGGGCCGCACGTTCGCAGGGCCGAGCTTGAACCCGTCGAAGTCGTACAGCGCGTTGACGGTCACGAAGAGAGAGGCCCAGTCCGCATCGCCGGGCCGCGCGTCGAATCCGGGGCTGCTGACCTGGCGGACCGGATTGTTGCGGTACGCCATGGCGGCTTCCACGCGCCAGTTGGGGCCGAAGTGGCGACCGATGGCGCCGCCGTAGGCCACTCCCTGACGGGTCGTCAGGCGTCCGCCCGCGAAGACGGGGTCGCTGGCCCTCGTGACCCCCGCGTCGAGGGTGAAGTACCAAGGTCTGTCGTCGGCCTGCGCGGTGGTGACTGACGTGGCGGCGAACAACCCGCAAAGGACTCGGGGAATGGATCTGAACACACTGATCTCCTTGGTTTGCTGCCCGAAGGCGGTTGACGGATGGCGCGGGCGGGTCTGCCGCTGCTGCGAAGCCGCCGGGTGCGAGGGGTTCCCTGCTGCCCGCGACAGCGCCATGCCCGGCATCCTCGGCGGGGTCGGCTTACCGGCGGCTTTCCGGCCGCGGCGCGCTAGCATGGTCAGATGGCCTGGTCCCACACCGTCGGGAGCACCCGCTACGTCTTCGGCGACCTGAAGACGCTGCTTGCGCGCGCCACCCCTGAGCGCAGCGGCGACCAATTCGCCGGCATCGCCGCCCGCAGCGCCGCCGAACGCATGGCCGCGCGCTGGGCGCTGGCCGACCTGCCGCTGGCGCACTTCCTCGTCGAGGCCGTGGTGCCCTATGAGGACGACGAGGTCACGCGCCTGGTCGTCGACAGCCACGACGCCGCTGCCTTCGCGCCGGTGGCCCACCTCACCGTGGGCGGCTTCCGCGACTGGCTGCTGTCCGACGCCGCCGACAGCGCCGCGCTGGCCGCGTTGGCCCCGGGCCTGACGCCCGAGATGGCAGCCGCCGTCTCCAAGCTGATGCGCCACCAGGACATGATGCTGGTGGCCCGCAAGTGCCGCGTCGTCACGCGCTTCCGCAACACCCTGGGCCTGCCGGGGCGGCTGGCCGTGCGGCTGCAGCCCAACCACCCCACCGACGACCTGCGCGGCGTGGCCGCCAGCATCCTCGACGGGCTGATGTACGGCTGCGGCGACGCCGTCATCGGCATCAACCCCGCGGGCGACCACCTTGCCGGCATCGCCGCGTTGCTGCGGCTGCTCGACGAGCTGATCCAGCGCCACGGCATCCCCACGCAGGGCTGCGTGCTCACGCACGTGACGAACACGCTGCAACTCATCGAGCAGGGCCTGCCGGTGGACCTGGTGTTCCAGAGCGTGGCCGGCACCGAGGCCGCCAACGCCGGCTTCGGCATCACGCTGGCGATGCTGGCAGAGGCACGCGAGGCGGCCTTGTCGCAGAACGGCGGCAAGGGGCGCGGCACCCTGGGCGACCACGTCATGTACTTCGAGACCGGCCAGGGCAGCGCCAATGCCCACCACGGCGTCGACCAGCAGACGCTGGAGGCGCGAGCACAGGCCGTGGCGCGGCACTTCAGGCCGCTGCTGGCCAACACCGTGGTCGGCTTCATCGGCCCGGAGTACCTGGCCGACGGCCGGCAGATCGTGCGCGCGGGCCTGGAGGACCACTTCACCGGCAAGCTGCTGGGCCTGCCGATTGGCTGCGACGTCTGCTACACCAACCACGCCGACGCCGACAGCGACGACATGGACACGCTGACCACGCTGCTGGCCGCCGCCGGCGTGACCTTCATCATGGGCGTGCCGGGTGCCGACGACGTGATGCTCAACTACCAGAGCACCAGCTTCCACGACGCCGCCGCGCTGCGCCGGCTGATGAACCTGCCGCGTGCGCCGGAGTTCGACGCCTGGCTGGCGGGCATGGGCATCACCGCGGCCGACGGCTCGCTGCTGCCGGCACCGCAGCGGCACGCGCTGCTGGCCGATCTGTCGGCCCCCCCGGTGAGCGCGCGATGACCACCCCCGACCCCTGGGCGGCCCTGCGCGCCCACACGCTGGCGCGCATCGCGCTCGGCCGCACCGGCGCCAGCCTGCCCACGGCGGAGTGGCTGCGCTTCGCCGAGGCCCACGCGCTGGCGCGCGACGCCGTGCACACGCCGCTGGACGTGGCGGCCCTGGTGGCCGCGCTGCGCCACCACGGCGTCGAGCCGGCCGTGGTGGCCAGCGCTGCGCCCGACCGCGCCACCTACCTGCGCCGGCCCGACCTGGGGCGCCGCCTCGACGCCGCCTCGGCCGCGGCGCTGGCGCCGGGCCCGGGCGGCCTGGCCGTGGTGCTGGCCGACGGCCTGAGCGCGCGCGCCACGCAGGCCCACGCGCTGCCGCTGCTGCTGGCGCTGCGCGGCCACCTCGAGGCCGCGGGCGACGCGCTGGGCACCGTGGCGGTGGCCACGCAGGCGCGCGTAGCGCTGGGCGACGAGGTCGGCGAGCGGGTGCAGGCCGGCGCGGTGCTGGTGCTGATCGGCGAGCGGCCGGGCCTGTCCAGCCCCGACAGCCTGGGCGCATACCTCACCTGGGCGCCGCGGCGCAGCCGCCGCGACTCTGAGCGCAACTGCGTCAGCAACATCCGGCCCGAGGGCCAGCCGCCGGCACAGGCCGCGGCGCGCCTGGCCTGGCTGCTCGGCGCGGCCCGCCGGCTCGGGGCCACGGGGGTGGCGCTGAAGGACGAGAGCGACGTGGCCCCTCCGGCCGTGGTCATCGGCGGCGAGCGGCGCGACGCACCGGCGCTTCCGGGACAATCCGCCGCATGATCCGCCAGCGCACCCTGAAGACCACCACCCGCGCCGTCGGCGTGGGCGTGCACAGCGGCCTGAAAACCGAGCTGGTGCTGCGCCCGGCCCCGCCCGACACCGGCGTGGTGTTCACGCGCACCGACCTGCCCGAGCGCGCGCCCATCGTCGTGAACGCCTTCGCGGTGAGCGACACGCGCATGGCCAGCACCATCAGCCCCGGCGGCGACCCCGCGCTGCCGAAGGTGCAGACCATCGAGCACCTGATGAGCGCCGTGGCCGGGCTCGGCATCGACAACCTGTACGTGGACATCTCCGCCGAGGAGGTGCCCATCCTCGACGGCAGCGCGGCGGCCTTCGTCTACCTGCTGCAGAGCGCCGGCGTGGTGATGCAGGACGCGCCCAAGCGCTTCATCCGCGTGAAGCGGCCCGTCGAGGTGCGCGAAGGCGAGGGCGCCACGCTCAAGTGGGCGCGGCTGGAGCCCCATCACGGCTACGCGCTGAGCTTCGAGATCGAGTTCAACCACCCGGCCGTCGACGCCACCGGTCGCCGCGTGGAGTTCGACTTCTCCACTGGCGTGTACAAGCGCGACATCGCGCGGGCGCGCACCTTCGGCTTCGCGAAGGATGTCGAGACCATGCGCTCGCGCGGCCTGGGCCGCGGCGGCAGCATGGACAACGTCATCGTCGTCGACGAGCAGCGCGTGCTCAACGGCGAGGGCCTTCGTTACGACGACGAGTTCGTCAAGCACAAGCTGCTCGACGCCATCGGCGACCTGCACATCGCCGGCCGCCCGCTGCTGGCGCGCTACACCGCCTACAAGAGCGGCCACGCGCTGAACAACCGGCTGCTGCGAAAGCTTCTCGAGGACGACACGGCCTTCGACACCGTGAGCTTCGAGCGCGACGCCGACGCGCCCGCCGGCTTCGCCGAGCTGGCACCGGCCTGGTGAGGGGAGGGCGGCGCGATGATGATCTTCCGCCTTGTCTTCGGCCTGCTGTTGGTGGCCGGGCTGCTGTGCTTCGCGACGTACATCGCGACCGGCAACGCGGTGTGGCGGCGGCGCGGCATCGTCGTCGTCAAGTGGACGGTCATCGCCGCGCTGGGCTTCTTCGCGGTGCTGATCCTGGAGCGGCTGCCGCGCTTGCTGTAGCGGCGCCCGGCGCCGTGGCGCTTCAGCGGCGGCCCGAGTCGCGGTTGCGGTCGCCCACCTGCACCTTCAGCCTCAGCGTCTCGCGCCCGCGCTGCACCACCAGCGGCGCGGTGCTGCCGGGCGCCAGCGCGGCCACGGCGGCGAACAGGTCGCTGGTCGCGCGCACTGGCCGGTCGGCCACCTGCACGAGCACGTCGCCGGGCCTGACGCCGGCGCGCGCGGCAGGGCCGTCCTGCAGCACGCCGGTGATGAGCACGCCGCTGCGGGCCTGCAGGGCCAGGCTCTCGGCCAGTTCGGGCGTGATCTCGCGCAGTTCCACCCCGATCCAGCCCCGGCGCACCTCGCCGCCGGCGATGATCTGCTCCATCACGCTGCGCGCCGTGTCCACCGGCACCGCGAAGCCGATGCCCATGCTGCCGCCGCTGCGCGAGAAGATGGCGGTGTTGATGCCCACCAACGCGCCGTTGGCATCGACCAGCGCGCCGCCGGAGTTGCCGGGGTTGATGGCGGCGTCGGTCTGGATGAAGTTCTGGTACTGCGAGCCCGCGCCGGTGCGGTCCAGCGCGCTGACGATGCCGGAGGTGACCGTCTGCCCGACGTTGAAGGGGTTGCCGATGGCCAGCACCGGGTCGCCCACGCGCAGCGCGCGCACGTCGCCCAGGCGCATCACCGGCAGGGCGTCGGGCAGGTCGATCCTGAGCACGGCGATGTCGGTCTCGGGATCGGAGCCCACCACGGTGGCGGCAGCGCTGCGGCCGTCGGTGAGCTGCACCTCGATCTCGGAGGCGCCCTGGACGACGTGGTGGTTGGTCAGCAGGTAGCCCTGCGGCGCAACGATCACGCCAGAGCCCAGGCCCAGCTGGCGGCGGCCGGGGTTGCCGAAGAACTCCTCGAAGCCCGGCACGCCGGCGTGCGGGTCGGCACCGCCGCGGCGGGCGCCCCGGGTG
>JBILSW010000247.1:0-5235 GCA_044371895.1 Rubrivivax sp. | reverse complement strand
ACGAGCCCGACGCTCTGGCGCCGCTGGCGGGCCTGCGCGCGGGCGAGCCCTTGGTCGCCATCGAGCGCTCGGCCTCGCGCTTCTGGGGCAGCCTGACCTTCGGCGCCCATGCCAACGGGTTCGTGCGCGGGGCCGACGCGCGGCCCGCGGCGCTGTGGATCGCGCAGCGCTCCTGCGGCAAGCCCACCGACCCCGGCCTCTACGACAACCTGGTCGGCGGCGGCGTACCCCTGGGCCAGCAGCCCGCCGAAACGCTGGTGCGCGAAGCCTGGGAGGAAGCCGGCCTGCCCGCCTCCGTGGCGACGCGCGCCGTGCCCGTGCGCCGGCTTCGCATCGAGCGCGACATCCCGGAAGGGCTGCAGCGCGAGTGGCTGCACGCCTTCGACCTGGAGCTGCCCCAGGGCCTGCAGCCCGAGAACCAGGACGGCGAGGTGCAGGGCTTCCACCTGTTGCCAGTGGCCGAGGCGCTTGCCCTGGCCCTGGGTTCATCGATGACGGTGGACGCGGCGCTCGTGACCCTGGACTTCGGGTTCCGCCACGGACTGATGGCGCCGTCACTGGCGGCCGCCTGGCAATCTTTTCTCGCCAGTCACGACTGATCTGACCCATCCTGCACGTTTGCTGTCGTGTTCTGCGCCACGGCCGGGGGAAACCCCCGGTTGCCGCTTTGGCTCGCGGGATCGACATTCCAAAGGTTCAGGCCGTGTCCAGGACAATCGGCTTGTAAACGGGCATTCCCCCACCCTCCGGAGACAGACCCCCATGAGCGACTCCACCACCGCGGCCAAGCGCCGTGGCTTCCTGAAGACCGCCGCCGCCGGCGCCGTCGGTTCGGCCGCGATGGCCGCGCCGATGGTCTCGATGGCGCAGACCACGACCTTCCGCTTCCAGAGCACCTGGCCGGCGCGGGACATCTTCCACGAGTACGCCAACGACTTCGCCAAGAAGGTGAACGACATGGCGGGCAACCGGCTGAAGATCGAGGTGCTGCCCTCGGGCTCGGTGGTGCCGGCCTTCCAGCTGCTCGACGCGGTGAACAAGGGCACGCTCGACGGCGGCCACGGCGTGCTGGCCTACCACTACGGCAAGGCCAACTCGCTGGCGCTGTGGGGCAGCGGCCCGGCCTTCGGCATGGACCCGAACATGGTGCTGTCGTGGCACTACTACGGCGGCGGCAAGGCGCTGCTGGAGGAGATCTACAAGTCGCTGAACATCGACGTCGTGTCGTTCGTGTACGGCCCGATGCCGACTCAGCCGCTGGGCTGGTTCAAGAAGCCCATCGCCAACGCCAACGACCTGAAGGGTCTGAAGTACCGCACCGTGGGCCTGGCGATCGACGTGTTCAAGGAGCTCGGTGCCGCCGTCAACCCGCTGCCCGGCGGCGAGATCGTGCCGGCGCTGGACCGCGGCCTCATCGACGCGGCCGAGTTCAACAACGCCACCTCCGACCGCATCCTCGGCTTCCCCGACGTGGTGAAGAACTGCATGCTGCAGAGCTTCCACCAGAGCGGTGAGCAGTTCGAGATCCTGTTCAACAAGGACAAGTACAACGCCCTGCCGGCCGAGCTGAAGTCGGTGATCGACTTCGCCGTGCAGGCGGCCAGCGCCGACATGTCCTGGAAGGCCATCCAGCGCAACAGCCAAGACTACATCGAGCTCAAGACCAAGGACAAGGTCAACTTCTTCAAGACGCCCGACTCCGTGCTGCGCGCGCAACTGGCGGCCTGGGACAAGGTGACGGCCGCCAAGAGCGCCGAGCAGCCGATGTTCAAGAAGGTGATGGACAGCCAGCGCGCCTTCGCGGAGCGGGCCGGCAGCTGGCAGAACGACTACATGGTCGACTTCAAGATGGCCTGGAACCACTACTTCCGCGCGCGCCGGAGCTGAAGTCTCGTTCTGCCCGGCACCCGGGGGCCACCGTTGCCGAAAGGCCGGTGGCCCTCGGGCCGTCTGAGCCTTACCTGACTGTTTCCTGAATCACCGGATCACACCATGCAATCGCTGCTGCTGCGGGTCGATCGGCTGTCCACCTGGCTGGGCCAGTTCTTCGCCTGGCTCATCGTCTTCCTCACGCTGATGATCAGCTGGGAGGTGTTCTCGCGCTACGCGCTGAACACCCCGCACGACTGGGCGCTGGACGCGCAGGTGATGATGTACGGCACCCTGTTCATGATGGCCGGGGCCTACACGCTGGCCAAGAACAGCCACGTGCGCGGCGACGTGCTCTACGGCTTCTTCCGCCCGCGCACGCAGGCCACGCTGGACCTGATCCTGTACGTGCTGTTCTTCCTGCCCGGCATCGTGGCGCTCACCTGGGCGGGCTGGACCTTCGCGCAGGAGTCGCTCGCCATCCGCGAGAGCACCTTCAGCGCCACGCCGCTGCCGCTGTACCCGTTCAAGTTCGTCATCCCGGTGGCCGGCGGCATGCTGCTGCTGCAGGGCATCGTGGAGATCGTGCGCTGCGTGCAGTGCATCCGCGCCGGCGAGTGGCCTTCGCGCGAGCAGGACGTGGAGGAGGTCGACATCGAGAAGCTCAAGGCCATGGTCCACGTGAAGGACGAGGACATCGCGGCGCTCGACAAGTTCGTCGCTCCGCAGGGAGGCACCAAATGAAGATCCGCAAGGAACTCTGGTTCGGCTTCACGCTGATGGCCATCATCATCGCCGGCACGGCGGTGATGCTGCTGTCGGCCGACAAGATCACCAACGGCCACTTCGGCCTGATGATGCTGGCGCTGGTGGTGGTGGCCATCATGCTGGGCTTCCCCACGGCGTTCACGCTGATGGGCATGGGCATGATCTTCACGTGGATCGCCTACGAGGAAGACACCGGCAAGACGCTCACGCTGATGGTGCAGAGCGCGTTCAAGGTGATGGGCAACGACGTGCTCATCTCGATCCCGCTGTTCGTCTTCATGGGCTACCTGGTCGAGCGGGCCAACCTGATCGACAAGCTGTTCCGCAGCCTGCACCTGGCGTTGGCGCGCGTGCCGGGCTCGCTGGCGGTGGCCACCATCTTCACCTGCGCGGTGTTCGCCACGGCCACCGGCATCGTCGGCGCGGTGGTCACGCTGATGGGCCTGCTCGCCCTGCCGCAGATGCTCAAGGGCGGCTACGACGTGCGCGTCTCGGCCGGTGCCATCACGGCCGGCGGCTGCCTGGGCATCCTGATCCCGCCCAGCGTGATGCTCATCGTGTACGGCGCCACTGCGGGCGTGTCGGTGGTGCAGCTGTACGCCGGGGCGTTCTTCCCGGGGCTGATGCTGGCGGGGCTGTACATCGTCTACGTCATCGTCCTGGCCAAGCTCAAGCCGAACCTGATGCCGCCGCTGACGGCGGCGCAGCGCTTCGTGCCGCTGCTGCCCGAGGTGCAGCCGCTGGCCGACCGCGGCGCCCGCATGGCGCTGCCGGCGCTGCTGGGAAGCACCTTCGGCGGTGCCGGCGCAGATCCGGCCGCGCGGCGCGTGCTGCGGCGGCAGCTGCTGGTGGCGCTGCTGCCGCTGGCGGTGTTCGGCGTCGTGGCCTTCACCTCGTGGCACCTGAACACGCGGCCGGGCGGAGAGCCCGCGCCCGTGGCTGCGGGCGAGGGCCTGGCGACGCCCGCCGGCAGTGGCGACCTGCAGGAGCCCGGCGGCCAGGAAGGCGACCTTAAGGAACCTCCCGCCGAAAGCGGTGGCCTGCAGGAGCCGCCCGCGGCCGGCGGCCTGACCGAGCCGCCGGGTGCGGAGGGCGGGCTGCAGGAACCCGCCGGAGCGGCGTCGGCCAGCGCCGAGCCTGCCGAGGCCGGCGGCGTGCAGGAGCCGCCGGGTGCCGCGGGCGTGCAGGAGCCGCTCGGCGCTGCACCCGCCGCCGGGGCCCCGCGCGAGCGCAGCGAGCCCACGCGCGGCTTCTGGATCGGCCTGGGCGTCGGCGCCGGCGCGCTGCTGCTCTTCTACGGCCTGCTCAGCTTCCAGCGGCTGGAGGTGTTCAAGATGCTGCTGGGCAGCTTCTTCCCGCTGCTGCTGCTGATCCTGTCGGTGCTGGGCTCCATCGTGCTGGGCCTGGCCACGCCTACCGAGGCGGCCGCGGTGGGCGCCTTCGGCGGCTACCTGCTGGCCGCCGTCTACGCCGTGCTGGGCAAGGGGGCGGGCCGGCGACGGCGCGTCTTCGGGCTGTGGCTGCTGCTGTGGTCGCCGGCGATCGCGGTGCTCACCTGGTTCCTGCTGCACGAAGAGGGCTTCGGCGCGCCGCCGGTGCCGCTGTGGCTGGGCAGCGTGGCCGCGGTGGGCGTGCTGGGCTGGGTGTTCGCGGCCTACAAGCAGTCGGGCCTGCAGACCGAGGTGAAGGAGTCGGTGCTGCTGACGGCCAAGACCAGCGCCATGGTGTGCTGGCTGTTCGTGGGCAGCGCCATCTTCTCGGCGGCGTTCGCGCTGCTGGGCGGGCAGGAGCTGGTCGAGAAGTGGGTGATGTCGCTCAACCTCTCGAAGACCGAGTTCCTGGTCCTCAGCCAGGTGATCATCTTCATCCTCGGCTGGCCGCTGGAGTGGACGGAGATCATCGTGATCTTCATGCCCATCTTCATCCCGCTGCTCGACAACTTCGGCGTCGACCCGCTGTTCTTCGGCCTGCTGGTGGCGCTGAACCTTCAGACGGCCTTCCTCAGCCCGCCGGTGGCGATGGCGGCCTTCTACCTGAAGGGCGTGAGCCCGCCGCACGTGACGCTGAACCAGATCTTCGCGGGGATGATCCCGTTCATGGGCATCCAGATTATCGCGATCGTGCTGCTCTACAACTTCCCCGCAATCGGCATGTGGCTGCCCGAGGTGCTGTACCGCTGACGCGGCCATGAAGACGGCCCGCTCATCGCACACGACGAGCGGGCCTGCAAGCCGGCGGCACAGTGGCCGCCGGGTGAGCGACAGGGGTTCAGCTGCCCAGCGTGCGTGCCAGCGCGAACACCGAGTTCGGCGCCGTCGAACGCACCGGCTTGACCACCGGCTGCGGCGCGATGGCGCGGCGGGCGGGGCGCGGCTCGATGCTGACGCCGGCGTCCTTCTGCTCCTGCACCAGGCTGGCCAGCGTGATCGTGGCCATGTGCCCCAGCATGGCGGCGTTCAGGCGCTGCCACAGGGACCGGCTCATCCCGAGGCTGCGCTCGTCCTCGCCCTGGGCCTCCAGCGGCTCGTCGACCGAGCTGACGATGTCGGCCACCGTGATGCGCTCGGCCGGGCGGCCCAGCGTGTAGCCGCCGCCGGG
>JBILSW010000246.1:0-5238 GCA_044371895.1 Rubrivivax sp. | reverse complement strand
GACTCGCTCGCGCAAAGGGCCGCCCGAGGCCGCCGCCTCGACGCTCCGCCGGCGCCGGCGCCGACGTCGATGCGCTGGGCGCGGCTCCTGCCGGCAGCCTCCGTGCTGGGCCTTGGCGCTGCCCTGCAGGCCGCGCCCTGGGCACCGGCTGCGGCGTGGTCGCTGCCGCCACTGTTGCTGGGGTTGGCAGCGCTGCTGGCGCTGTCTGCCACGGCCCGTGCGCTGCCCCTCGCGGGCGATCGCTGAAGCGCCGCCGCGGCCGCCGGCCGTGCACTGCGTCACGCCCCAGGGCGCATGTAGGAACTTGCCTGACAACCCCATTGGAGCAACGGGGACTCAAGCAACCGAATTGGCCTCATGGGCGAGGCCACTCCTGCTGCCTACAGTTCGTTCCATCGCACAGCCCCTCTTCACCGCATAAAGGGAACGAACCATGACGTCCGATCAGATCCTTGCCGAGATCCGCGAAGCCAACCTCAGCTACCTGATGCTGGCCCAGAGCCTGATCCGCCACGACCGCGATCAGGCCCTCTTCCGCCTGGGCATCAACGAGGACAACGCCAACCTGATCGCCACGCTGACGCCGGCGCAGATGATGAAGATCGCCGCCGGCAACACGCTGCTGTGCCGCTTCCGGATGGACGATGACATGGTCTGGAACCTCATCACCAGCCATGGCAAGGGTGCCGCGAACGACGGCATGAGCCGCCTGCACGCCAGCATCCTGATGGCCGGCCGCCACCAGGAAGCCGCCTGAGCGAACGCCGAACGACACACCAGGAGCGAGCCGTGGCACGAACCAAGAGCATCCTCACCGAAGCCAAGCAGATCGAGCGCGCGGTCACGCTGATCAACCTCGGTGCCCGCCTGCAGGTGCTGGAAAGCGAGACCGACCTCAGCTACGAGCGGCTGCTGCGCCTGTACAAGGAGGTCGCCGGCAAGAGTCCCAGCAAGGGCCAGCTTCCGTTCTCCACCGACTGGTTCATGACCTGGCAGCCGAACATCCATGCCAGCCTGTTCCTGAACATCCACGAGTACCTGAACAAGGCCGCGGCGCTCGACGAGATCGACACCGTCATCAAGGCCTACCAGCTCTACCTGGAGCAGATGAAGTCCGAGGGTCTGGACCCGATGCTGAGTGTGACCCGTGCCTGGCGCCTGGTGAAGTTCGTGGACAACGGCATGCTCACGATGACCGCCTGCAGCAAGTGCGGCGGCCACTTCGTGACCCACCCGCACGAAATCGCCCGCCACTATGTCTGCGGCCTGTGCAACCCGCCGGCGCGTGCCGGCAAGGGCAAGGCCGCCGGTGCGCTGCGCATCGGCGCGCACGCACACTGAAGTCGCGCTGGACCGCGGCACTGCCGGCCGTGGCGCAGGTCACGAATGCCGGCTCAAGCATCGCGGCCGCGCAGCCGAAATCCTGAAGGTTCTTGTCGATTTCTCATTGTTCGTCTCCTCCTGGCACAGTTCTCTGTGCTTTGCGCGGGCCCCCAAAGGGCCCGCTTTTTTTCGCTTCAGTCGGAGCCCTGAACAGCCGATAAGCTAACCGTGAAGCTCGTCGCCATCGTCGCCAGTGATCTGCCGCCCCTGGACCGAGCGCTGCCGTTCCCGCTGCGCGACGCCAGCGGCCGGCTTCTCGTGGGTGCCGGCATCAAGGTGGGCGACGAGCGCCTGCGGCGGGAGTTGCTGCACACGCCGTTGTTCACCGAGGAGCACCACCACGTCGAGTGGCAGCGCCGCCTGAACGCCGCGATGGACCAGCGCCTGCGCGAGGGTGCCGCGCTCAAGGATGTGGTCACTGCCCGCCCGGACGCCGCGCCACGCGAGGTGGCCGCGCGCAGCCTTTCGACGGACGACGCCTGGTTCGAGCTGCGCAGCCGGCTCGACGCCGTGCTGCGCGACGTGGGCACCGGCAGCGACTGGGTGGCGAGGCTCGACGACCTGCACGCCCGCGGCCGCGCGCTGCTGCAGCGCCGTGCCGACGAGTCCCTCTATCACTTCGTGCACGAGGCGGTCCACTTCAACGAGCGCTACAGCGCGCACCACGCCTGGACGACGCTGGCGCTGGCCGAGCAGACGGCCGCGCTGCTGGGCTGGCCGCAGCCGCAGATCGACAGCCTCGGCCGTGCCGCGCTGACCATGAACGTGGCCATGTCCCGCCTGCAGGACCACCTGGCCATCGCCCTGGTGCCGCCCACCGAGGAGCAGCGCCGCGAGATTGCCGGACACGCCGAGCGGGGTGCCGAGATGCTCGTGGCAGCCGGGCTCGACGACGCGGTGGCGCTGGAGGGCGTGCGCCTGCACCACGACGCCAGCGCCGAGGGGCAGCCGCTGCAGGAACAGCCGCCAGGGCGGCAGGTGGCACGGCTGCTTCGCCGGGCGGACACCTTCAGTGCCAAGATCAGCCGGCGCGGCTCGCGCGCGGCGCTGTCGCCGCTGGCTGCGGCACGCGGGGCCTGTCTGGGGCTCAACGGGCAGCCCGACGAGGTCGGAGGCGCCTTGTTGCGCGCCGTGGGCCTGTATCCGCCGGGCAGCTTCGTGGAACTGGCCAGCGGCGAGATCGGCATCGTCGTGTCGCGCGGCCGGCGGGCCAACGTGCCGCTGGTGGCGGTTCTGGTATCGGCTAGCGGTCTCGTCTACGGCGAACCCTTGCCGAGAGAGACGCGGGATCGGCGCTACGCCGTGAAGGCCGCCGTGCCGCCGGAGCAGGTCAAGGTGCGCTTCCAGCACGACAAGGTGCTGGCGCTGGCTTCTGGCACCGTGTTGACCTCGAGCCTATTGCCGTTTGGCGGCCGATGAGCGTCCGCGGCGCGGCCCTGTTCCGCTGCTGCGGCCGAGGCCGCAACGCCGACACCCCGGCGATGATCGCCCGCGCCATCATTCGCCCTCGCTGGCACCCCGCGCGCTGGCCCTGGCCACTGCCGGCCCTGGCGACCTGGCTCGCGGGGTGGGGTTTGTTCGTAGCCGCCTCCGCGGCGGGACGCCCTTTGGCGGGTCTGGCGCTGGCGCTGCTGGTCGGGGTGCTGGCCGCGCTGCCGGTCGCCGTACCGGGGCGGCGGCTCTGGGTGGCGGCAGGATTTCCTGGCTCAGCCGTCGCCCTGGGCGTCGCACCTGGCGTGCCGGGCTGGGTGTGGCTGCTGCCCCTGTTGCCGCTGCTGCTGCTGTACCCGTTGCGGGCCTGGCGGGACGCGCCGTTCTTTCCCACACCGCCCGCGGCGCTGGGCGGCCTGGCCGAGCGCGTGGGCCAGCCGGCCCGCGTGCTCGAGGCCGGCTGTGGCCTGGGCCACGGGCTGGCGGCGCTGCGGCGGCAGTTCCCTCACGCCAAGCTGGTCGGCCTGGAGTGGAGCCTGCCGCTGGCGTGGCTGGCCCGCTGGCGCCGGCCCGATGCGTGCGTGCGTCGAGGCGACCTCTGGGCCGAGGGTTGGGGCAGCTACGAGCTGGTTTACCTGTTCCAGCGCCCCGAGAGCATGGCGCGCGCCTGGGCCAAGGCGCAGGCCGAGATGGTGCCGGGCCACTGGCTGGCGAGCCTGGAATTCCCCGTGCCGGGCGTTGCTCCCAGTGCCCGGCTGCCCGGCGCCGACGGCCGGCCGGTGTGGCTGTACCGTGTGCCTGCGGCAAGCCGCTCAACCGGCGGGCCTGGCTGCCGATAAACCCGCAACGCAGCGGCGCTCGCGAATCGGTGCTGCCCACGCGGAACAAGCCACATGTTCGTCATCATCGGTTGGGTCGTCGTGCTCGGTTGCGTGTTCGGGGTGTTCATCGCCCACGGCGGCAACATGGGCCCGATCATCAAGGCGCTGCCCTGGGAGATGGCCATGATCGGCGGCGCCACGCTGGGCGCCTTCCTGGTGAACAACCAGATGACCGTGATCAAGGGCACGATCAGCGGTGCGCTCAGCTGCTTCAAGGGTGGCAAGTACACGAAGGCGCGCTACCTGGAGCTGCTGGCGCTGCTGTACGACATCCTGCAGAAGGCGCGCAAGGAAGGCCTGATGTCAATCGAGAGCGACGTCGAGGAGCCGCATAACTCGCCCCTGTTCAAGAAGTACCCCGCGGTGGGCAGCGACCACCACGTCGTGGAGTTCATCACCGACTACTTGCGCATGATGGTCTCGGGCAACTTGAATGCGCACGAGATCGAGTCGCTGATGGACAGTGAGATCGAGACCCACCACCACGAGGCGCACGCACCCGTGGCGGCCATCCAGCGTGTGGCCGGCGCACTGCCGGCCTTCGGCATCGTGGCCGCGGTGCTGGGGGTGATCAAGACCATGGGCAGCGTCGGCCAGCCGCCGGCGGTGCTGGGCGCCATGATCGGCTCGGCCCTGGTCGGCACCTTCCTTGGCATCCTGCTGGCGTACGCCTTCGCCGAGCCGCTGGCCGGCCTGCTGGAGCAGAAGGTCGAGGAGAGCGGCAAGGAACTGCAGTGCATCAAGACCACGCTGCTCGCCAGCATGCAGGGCTACGCGCCGCAGGTGGCCATCGAGTTCGGCCGCAAGGTGCTGCTGTCGACCGTCCGGCCGACCTTCGGCGAGCTTGAGGCCCACGTGAAAGGGAAAAAGTGACGGCCCGCCCTGAGGCCTGGCCCATGCGCGGAGCCGGCTCCGCCGGGCCGCTGCATGAGCCCCCTCGGGGGGTAGCGAGGACCGCGGCGCGGCCGCGGCCGCAGCCTGGGGGCACATGATGGCGGGTGACGCGAAGAAACTGCAGCCCATCATCATCAAGCGAGTGAAGAAGGGCGGGCACGCCGCGCATGGCGGTGCGTGGAAGATCGCGTACGCCGACTTCGTGACGGCCATGATGGCCTTCTTCCTGCTCATGTGGCTGCTGGGCAGCACCACCGAGGGCGACAAGAAGGGCATCGCCGACTACTTCGCCAGCCCGCTGAAGCTGGCGCTGATGGCCAGCGGCTCCGGCGCCGGCGACACCGCGCACGTGATCAAGGGCGGAGGCCAGGACCTCACGCGTTCCGCCGGCCAAGTCAATCGCGGCGCCCCGGAGACCGAGCACGACGCCATGACCCTGCGCCAGCTCAGGGCCGAGCAGGTGCGTGCCGAGGCGGCCCGCCTTGAGGACCTGAAGCGGAAGATCGAGCAGGCGCTCGCCAGCAACCCCGACCTCAAGGATCTGGTCTCGCAGATCAGGCTGGAGATGACACCCGACGGCCTGCGCATCCAGATCCTCGACGAGGACGGTCGCCCCATGTTCGCCAGCGGCAGCCCCAGCGTGCAGCCC
>JBILSW010000245.1:0-5240 GCA_044371895.1 Rubrivivax sp. | reverse complement strand
CCACTGCACGGCGCAGCCGGCCAGCGCTGCGGCGATCAGGGCGAGGGCGATGTGGGTCGGAGTGTTCATGCCGCGATGGTGGCGCGGTCGCGGGCAGCGCCTCTTGACCTGGCGCAGAGCCGCGCCTCGCGGGCGGCGCGCGATACTCGCCTGCAACGGAGGAACCCCGCCATGCGTTCGCCCCTTGATCCCTGCTTCGTGTTGCCCTGGTACGAGTTCCGCGAACTGCGGGCCCTGGAGCCGCGCGACAAGGCGCGCCTGGTGGAAGACGCCGCCGAGCGAGTCACCACGCAGCCGCCCATGCTGTGGGCCTGGGGCGTGACGCTGGGCGTGCTGGCGGTGGTGGCCGGCGTGTTCCTGGAGCCGCTGCGCGACGCGCCCTTCCTGCTGGTGCTGGGCGGTGCGCTGGCCGCCTTCTTGCCGCTGCTGGTGGTGCGGCGCGCGCTGGTGCGCCGCACGGCGCTGCAGCTGCTCTCGGCACGCTAATCACGGCGAGCCGCTTCCTTGCAGGTGCTCAGCCGCGCTCGCGGAACTCCGGCGCGGCGGCGATGCCGCCCAGGAAGGCCTCGGCCCGCGCCAGCTGCGCCAGGCTCACGTACTCGTCGGCCTGGTGGGCCTGCCCGATGCTGCCGGGCCCGCACACCACCGTGCTCATGCCCGCGCGCTGGAACAGTCCGGCCTCGGTGCCGAAGGCCACCAGCGTGGTCTGCCGGCTGGCGGCCAGGCGCTGCGCCAGGCGCACGGCCGGCTCGTCCGGCGCCGAGCTGAAGGCCGGCATCGACGCGAAGCGCTCGAAGCGGAAGCCGCTGGCCGGGTCCACGGCCTGCATCGCGGGCTCCAGCGCCCGGGCGCGCTGCTCGACGCGGGCCTGCAGCGCCTCGGCGTCGGCACCGGGGGGCAGGCCGGGCAGGTCGCGGAACTCGTAGTGCACCCGCGCCAGCTCGGGCACGATGTTGTCGGCCACGCCGCCCTCGAGGCGGCAGACGGCGGCGGTGGTGTAGGGCACGTCGAAGCCCTCATGGCGCGCGCCGTGGTCGCGCAGCTCGTCGGCGAGGTCGGCGATCGTGGCCACCAGGCGCGCCGCGGCCTCCACCGCGTTCACCGACTGCGGAGTCAGCGACGAGTGCGCAGCCTTGCCGTGCACGCGGCAGCGCCAGCGGTGCACGCCCTTGTGCGCCAGCGCCGGCACCATCAGCGTGGGTTCGCCCACCACGCACATCGCCGGCGCGATGCCGGCCTCGCGCAGGTCGGCCACCAGGTTGAGCGCGCCAAAGCCGCCGGTCTCCTCGTCGTAGCTGAAGGCGAAGTGGATGGGGTGCGGCAGGTCGGCCTCGAGCCAGCCGCGGGCCTGCGCCACCACCAGGCCGATCCAGCCCTTCATGTCGGCGCTGCCGCGGCCGTACAGGCGGCCGTCGCGCGGCTCCGCGCCCAGCGGGTCCAGCGACCAATCCTGGCCGTCCCAGGGCACGGTGTCGGTGTGGCCCGACAGCACCAGCCCGCCGGCCGTGGCCGGGCCCAGCGTGGCGAAGAGGTTGGCCTTGCGGCGCTGGTCGTCGTACGTCAGGCGCAGCGGCACCTGCAGCGCGCGCAGGTGGTCGGCGATGCACTCGATGAGCGGCAGGTTGCTCTGGTCGCTGCGGGTGTCCATGCGCACCAGGCGCTGGGCCCAGGCGAGGCCGTCATCGGAAGGCAGGCTGGTCGTCATGGCGGCGACTCTATCGCCGATGCGGCATCGGTCATGGCCTGCGCTGGATGCGGCCCTTGGCGGTTGTTCGCGGTGATTCGTTCGGGCTGAGCCTGTCGAAGCCTCGCGCGCAGTCGATGCACCGCGCGTCGCGGCAGGTGGTGCCCCTGATCCGTTCGGGCTGAGCCTGTCGAAGCCTCGCGCGCTGGCGGCACCGCCTGCCGCTCCATCACCACCGGGGTGCTTGGTCGGAGAGCCAACCCCGGTGATCGCGAAGGGCTGTGCGGGCGGGGGCTGTGGCGTGAGCTTTGAAGCGCCGAGAAGCGCAGGGTTCATGGCCGCGCGCGCGGCGCGCTTAGTGGACTGACTCGCCGCAACTGCTCGAGCGCAGCGGGCGCAGCCCGCGTAGCGAGTTTTGCGGCGGGCCATGAACCCGAGCATCGCAGGGGAGTCGGCCCGCAGGGCCGACCGCTTCAATTCACGCCACGGCCCCCGCCCGCACAGCCCTTTGCCGCGCGATGCCGCAAGCGCGCGAGGCTTCGACAGGCTCAGCCCGAACGGGTCAGGGGCACCGCCTGCCACGACGCGCGGTGCCGCAAGCGCCCGAGGCTTCGACAGGCTGAGCCCGAACGGATCACCGCGAACGTCCGCCAAGGGCCGAGTTCCGTCCATCGGATCGCCCCCTACTAGCATCGGCGCATGGAATCGACACCCCCTCCAGACCAGGTGGCCGTGGCGCAGGCCGCTGCGCGCATCGCGGGCGACGTGCGCCAGACCCCGCTGCTGAAGCTGCCCGCAGCCTCGCTGGGCATGGGCACCGGAGCCACGCTGTGGCTCAAGCTCGAGCAGCTGCAGCGTGGCGGCAGCTTCAAGGCCCGCGGCATGTTCAACCGCCTGCGCGCCCAGCCACTGCCGGCCGCCGGCGTGGTGATCGCCTCCGGCGGCAACGCCGGCATCGCCGCGGCCACGGCGGCGCAGGCGCTCGGGGTGCGGTGCGAGGTGTTCGTGCCCGAGCTCGCCAGCGAGGCCAAGCGCGCCGCGCTGCGCGCCCGCGGTGCCGTGCTGGTGGTGGGTGGGGCCGCCTTCGCCGACGCGCTGGCCGCCAGCCTGCAGCGCCAGCAGCAGACCGGGGCGCTGCTCCTGCACGCCTACGACCAGCCCGAAGTCGTGGCCGGTGCGGGCACGCTGGCGGCCGAGGTCGAGGCCGAGGCGGGCGTGCCCGACCGCGTGCTCGTCAGCGTCGGCGGCGGCGGCCTGCTCGGCGGCCTGCTGGCGCAGTGGGGCGGCCGATGCCGCGTGGAGGCGCTGGAACCCGTGGGTGCGCCCACGCTGCACGCGGCGCTGGCGGCTGGGCAGCCGGCGGACGTGGCCGTGGGGGGGCTGGCCGCCGACGCGCTGGGCGCGCGACGCATCGGCGCCATCGCCTGGAGCCTGGTGCGGCACCATGGCGTGCACAGCCACCTGGTGCCCGAGCCCGCCATCCTGGGCGCGCAGCGCACGCTGTGGCAGGAGCTGCGCCTTGCCGTGGAGCCCGCCGCGGCGCTGCCGCTGGCGGCGCTGCAGGCCGGCCTGGTGCAGCCGGCGGCCGGCGAGCGCGTGCTGCTGGTGGTTTGCGGCGCCAACGTGGACCCCGGCACCCTGGCCTGATGCCGGCGCCAGGCGGCCCGCGGCGGGGCGGTTGATAGCATGCCCGGCATGAACTTCGTCCACCTGCGCACCCACACCGAGTACTCCGTCGCCGACGGCATGCTGCGCATCGACGCGCTGGCCGCCGCGGCGCGGGCCGACGGGCAGGGGGCCTGTGCTATCACCGACCTCGGCAACCTGTTCGGCGCCGTCAAGTTCTACAACGCCTGCCGCAGCCGGGGCGTGAAGCCGCTGCTGGGCGCCGACGTGTGGCTGGAGCACTCCGCCGGCCCCGAAAAGCCTGCGAGCCGGCTGCTGCTGCTGGTGCAGGACCCCACCGGCTACCTCAACCTGTGCGAGCTGCTGGCGCGTGCCTGGGTGGGTAACGTGCAGCGCAACCAGGCGCTGCTGAAGTGGGCCTGGCTGGCCGAGCGCGGCGAGGGCCTCATCGCGCTGTCGGGCGCCGACGGCGGGCCGGTGGGGCAAGCCCTGCTGGCGGGCGAGGCCGATCGCGCCGCGCAGCTGGCGCAGCGACTGGCGGAACTGTTCCCGGGCCGCTTCTTCATCGAACTGCAGCGCGCCGGCCTGCCCACGAACGAGGCCCACGTGCGCGCCGCCGTGCCGCTGGCCGCGCGGCTGCGGCTGCCGGTGGTGGCCACGCATCCGGTGCAGTTCCTCGAGGCTGACGACTTCGACGCCCACGAGGCGCGCGTGTGCATCGCCGAGGGCGAGACCCTGGCCAACCCGCGGCGCTTCAAGCGCTTCACGCGCGAGCAGCACTTCCAGACGCAGGCGCAGATGCGCGAGCGCTTCGCCGACCTGCCCAGCGCCATCGCGCACACCGAGGTCATCGCGCAGCGCTGCAACCTCACGCTGATGCTGGGCAAGCCGCAGCTGCCCGATTTTCCCACGCCCGTGGTCGACGGTGCGCCGCTGCCGCTGGAGGCCTACTTCCGCCAGGCCAGCCACGAGGGCCTGGACCGGCGCCTGGTCGCCCTGTACCCGGACCCCACGCGCCGGCAGGCCGAGCGCCCGCGCTACGTGGAGCGGCTCGAGTTCGAGCTGTCCACCATCGTGAAGATGGGCTTTCCGGGCTATTTCCTCATCGTCTCGGACTTCATCGTCTGGGCCAAGGAGCACGGCTGTCCCGTGGGCCCCGGGCGCGGCTCCGGCGCCGGCTCTCTGGTGGCCTACGCCCTCTTCATCACCGACCTCGACCCGCTTCAGTACCAGCTTCTGTTCGAGCGCTTCCTGAACCCCGAGCGCGTGTCGATGCCCGACTTCGACATCGACTTCTGCCAGGCCAACCGCGACCGCGTCATCGAGTACGTGAAGGACAAGTACGGCCGCGAGGCCGTGAGCCAGATCGCCACCTTCGGCACGCTGGCGGCCAAGGCCGCGCTGCGCGACGTGGGTCGGGTGCTGGGCATGGGCTACGGCCACGTCGACAGCGTGGCCAAGCTGGTGCCCGGGCTGCCCGGCAAGACCTACACCCTGGCCCGCGTGCCCGACGACGCCGCGCAGAAGGACGGCGGCGTCATCTACGTGCGCGAGGAGGTGCCCGAGCTCGAGCAGCGCGAGAAGGCCGAGGAGGAAGTCGCCGAGCTGCTGAGCCTGGCGGTGCGCGTGGAAGGCCTGGTGCGCAACGTGGGCATGCACGCCGGCGGCGTGCTGATCGCGCCGGGCCGCATCACCGACTTCTGCCCGCTGTACCAGCAGCCCGGCAGCGACAGCGCGGTCAGCCAGTACGACAAGGACGACGTCGAGGCCATCGGCCTGGTGAAGTTCGATTTCCTGGGCCTGGCCACGTTGACCATCCTGGAGCTGGCCAAGGACTTCATCCGCGCCCGCCGCCCCGGCCGCGCTGCTTTCGCCTACGAGGCGCTGCCGCTGGACGACCCCCAGGTTTACCGCCTGTTCAGCGAAGGCC
>JBILSW010000244.1:0-5243 GCA_044371895.1 Rubrivivax sp. | reverse complement strand
CCCACCGCCATGCCGTCCATGCCCGGCATCTGCACATCGAGCACGATGACGTCGAAGGGCCGCTGGCTGGCTGCTTCGAGAGCGGCCCAGCCGCTGTCGACGGCCTCGACGCTGTAGCCCAGCTGTTCCAGCCGGGCGCGCAAGATCTCGCGCATGGTCGGGCAGTCGTCCACGGCCAGCACCTTGCCGGCGGGGGCCAATGCGTCGGGCGGGTTCATGGCGCGCAGCTTAGCGCGGCGGCTCGGCCCTGGACAGCGGCGCGGCGAGGGGCCCCGGCCTGCGCCGGCAGGTGCTGAAATTCCGTGCATTGGTGCCGCCCGGGGCGCCACCTCGGCAGCCGCTGCAGCTTGCCCACAGGTCGTTCACACGCTTGTCAACGCCAGCGGTCCATATCCCCCTTTTGGGGGTGTCGCGCCTTGGCGACCCAGCGCTGGCGCCCCGCGCCCGGCGCGTGCTCGGCGGGCTCACAACGATTCGGTGTCGACCTCGCCCTGCGCCTGCGCGCCGTAGCGGTTGCCCGCGGGCGCCTGGGGCGCCATCAGCACCGACACGGCGTCCTGCACCGCGGCCGGCAGTTCCGGCGTGGCCAGGTTCTCGCGCAGGTGCGCCACGCTGGTGGTGCCCGGGATGGCGGACACGTGCGCGCCGCGCGACAGCACCCAGGCCAGCGACAGCTGCGCCAGCGTGCACCCGGCCTCGCGGGCCAGCGCTGCCAGCCGCCGCTGCAGCGCCTGGTTGGCCGGCCAGTGCTCTGGCGCGAAGCGCGGCATCGAGCGCCGGATGTCCTTGGCGTTGAAGGTGGCCGGGTCGGGCGGCGCATCGGTGAGCGCGCCGCGCCCCACTGGGCTGAAGGCCACGAAGGCCGTGCCGAGCTCGCGGCAGGCCTCGAGCACGGCGATCTCGGGGTTGCGCGTCCAGGGGCTGTACTCGGTCTGCAGCGCCGCGATCGGGTGCTCGCGGTGGGCGCGGCGCAAGGTGACCGCCGAGACCTCGCTCAGGCCCAGGGCGCGCACCTTGCCGGCCCGCAGCAGATCGGCCATGGCGCCCACGCTGTCCTCGATGGGCACGGCCTTGTCCCAGCGGTGTAGGTAGTACAGGTCGATGACCTCGGTGCCCAGGCGCTTCAGGCTGTCCTCGCAGTCGCGGCGGATGCTGGCCGGGTGGCCGTCGATCACGCGCTGAAGCGCGCCCCCGGAGCCCACCGGCTGGCCGGTCATGCCGCCCTTGCTGGCCAGCACGAAGCGGTGACGGTGCGGCCCGAGCACGCGGCCGACCAGGCGCTCGTTGGCACCGAAGCCGTACAGCGCCGCGGTGTCGAAGAAGTCGACGCCGGTGTCCAGCGCCTCGAGCAGCACGCGCTCGCCCTGCTCGGGCGGCGGCGGCAGGCCGTAGGCGTGGCTGAGGTTCATGCAGCCCAGGCCAAGCGGACGCACGCGGAAGGGCCCGATGGGGCGTGGGGTGAGCAGCATGGGCAGGGGAGGGGGTCCTTGACGGCCGCATGCTGCGGCAAGCCTCGATTCTGCCCACCCAGGGCAGGCGGGCGACCGGGCGCACCGAAGTGTCCCCGACCGCGACCCGCTCCCGCTTCAGTCTTGGTGCGGCCTGTCCGAAAACCCCATCAAGCTTGCGGCCGGAAGCCGACCCGGTCGTGTCGAAAACGTCACCGCTGGAGTGCCCACCGATGCCACGTGTCAACATCACCATCGCAGCCAGGCTGGGCCTGCTGCTGGGCGCTTTGGCCCTGTTTGGCGCTGTGCTGTCCGCCTGGGCGCTGCGCGAGATCAACGAGACTCGGAGGGAGTCACGACGCGCAGCCGACGTCGTGACGCCGCAGCTGCTGCGGATCTCGGAGATGGAGCTGACCCTCACGCGGGTGTCGCTGCAGGCGCGCCACGCCATCCTTTCGCGCTCTCCCGATGAGCTTCGCGTCACGCTGGCCGATATCGGCCAGCATGCCCGGCGCCTCGACGAACTGGCCAAGGCCTTCGAAGCAGAGCTGTCCACCGAGCGCGGGCGAGCCCTGTTCGGCGCGGTCAAGGCACACAAGGCGCGCTTCTGGAAGGAGGCGGGGCAGGTGGTGACCTACGTCGAGGCCGGCCGCCGCGACGAGGCCTTCGAGTACCTGGTGCAACACGTCGTGCCCGCGCGAGACGCCTGGCTGAAGACCATGATGGCGCAGCGCGAGTTCCAGCAGGAGCTGCTGGTGGCGGGCATGAACTCGGTGTTCGGCCGCGTCGCGGCCGCCGAGGTGGCCCTTTACGCGTTGCTGGCTCTGTTGGCGATAGGAGGGGGCGCCTGCTCCGTTGTCGGTGGTCGGATGATCCGCCAGCGCGCCGAGCGTGCGGCCTCCCTGGCCCACGCCATCGCGGACGGGGACCTCACGGTGAAGGTGCGGTCCAGACACGAAGACGAGTTCGCACCGCTGTTCGAGGCGCTGGACCGCATGCATGGCTGCCTGGTCGACGTGGTGGGCGCAGTGCAGGTCGGCGCGCAGCAGGTGGCTGCGGCCAGTGCTGACATCTCGCAGGGAAACGCCGATCTGAGCGCGCGCACGCAGAGCCAGGTCAGCAGCCTTCAGCAGACCGCGCAGTCGATGGACCAGATCAGCGTGACGGTGCAGACCAACGCCGACTCGGCGCGCCAGGCCACCGAGCTGGCCGGGGCCGCCACGGCGGTGGCCGCCAAGGGCGGCGAGGTCACCGCCCGGGTGGTGGCGACCATGGACGAGATCGCGGGCAGCGCCCGCCGCATCGTCGACATCATCGGCGTCATCGACGGCATCGCCTTCCAGACCAACATCCTGGCGCTCAACGCGGCGGTCGAAGCCGCACGCGCCGGCGAGCAGGGCCGCGGCTTCGCGGTGGTGGCCAGCGAGGTGCGTTCGCTGGCGGCGCGCAGCGCCGAGGCCGCGCGCGAGATCAAGCGGCTGATCAGCGACAGCGTCGGCAAGGTCGAGGACGGCACTCGGCTGGTGGCCGAGGCCGGGGCCACGATGGGCGAGATCGACGAGCGCGTGCGCCGGGTGTCGGCGCTCATCGCCGAGATCAGCGCCGCCACCTCCGAGCAGAGTTCCAGCATCGGGCAAGTGAGCCACACCGTCACGCAGCTCGACAGCGCGACCCGCCAGAACTCGGAGCTGGTGCACCGCAGCGCCGACTCCGCCACCAGCCTGCGCGACCAGGCCGAGCGGCTGGTGCGCTCGGTCGGAGCCTTCCGGCTGGCGGGTCGCTGAGACGCCGACGGAAGGCGGCTCAGCCCGCCGCGAGCTGCCGGTCGAGCTGGTGCAGCACCTCGTAGCAGGGCAGCACCTGCGCCACGCTGGCCTTGGGCTCGCGGCCCTCACGGATGGCGGCGATGAACTCGCGGTCCTGCAGCTCGATGCCGTTCATCGACACATCGACGGCCGAGACGACGACCTTCTCGTCCTTCCCGGTTAACAGGTCATCGTACCGCGCGATGTAGGTGCCCGTGGTGCCGATGTAGCGGAAGAAGGTGCCCAGCGGGCCGTCGTTGTTGAAGCTGAGCGACAGCGTGCAGATCGCGCCGTTGGCCGCCTTGAGCTGGATGCTCATGTCCATGGCGATGCCCAGCGCGGGGTGGATGGGCCCCTGCATCGCGTGGGCCTGCACCACGGGGCTGCCGCACTGCCACGCGAACAGGTCCACCGTGTGCGCGGCGTGGTGCCACAGCAGGTGGTCGGTCCAGCTTCGCGGCTGACCCAGCGCGTTCATGTTCGTGCGGCGGAAGAAGTAGGTCTGCACGTCCATCTGCTGGACGGCGAACTCGCCCGCGCCGATGCGCCGGTGCACCCACTGGTGACTTGGGTTGAAGCGGCGCGTGTGGCCCACCATGGCCACCAGGCCCGTCTTCGCCTGAAGATCAGCCACCGCGTAGGCGTCGCGCAGGCTGTCGGCCAGCGGGATCTCGACCTGCACGTGCACGCCCGCCTGCAGGCACTGCAGCGCCTGCGCGGCGTGCATTTGCGTGGGCGTGGCCAGGATCACGGCGTCCAGGCCGGGCAGCTTCAGCGTGTCGGCGAGGTCGGTCGTCACGTGGCCGACGCCGTACTTCGCAGCGGCCTCCTTCGTCTTGTCGAGTTCGCGGCCGACGAGGCTGACGACCTCGACGCCGTCGATGAGCTTCAGTGCGTCGAGGTGCTTCAGGCCGAAGGCGCCGGCACCGGCCAGCGCGACCTTGAGGGTCTTCATGCGTTCTCCAGGATCAGGTGGCCCACGGCCGTGTTGCTGGCGGGCACGTGGTGGAAGCGGTGCTTCACCGTGGGTGGCCGGTCGCTCATCGCACCGCGTGCAATGAGCCACATCACGAGCTCGATGCCCTCGCTGCCGGCCTCGCGCACGTACTCGATGTGCGGCACCTGGGCCAGCGCTTCGGGCTCGCTGATCAGCCGGTCGAGGAAGTGGTTGTCCCACTCGGCGTTGACGAGCCCGGCGCGCGGCCCCTGCAGCTGGTGGCTCATGCCGCCGGTGCCCCAGATCTGCACGTTCAGCGGCTCGTCGAAGCTCTCGACGGCCTTGCGGATGGCGCGGCCCAGGGCGAAGCAGCGCCGCCCGCTGGGCACCGGGTACTGCACCACGTTGACGGCAAACGGGATCACGGGGCAGGGCCATTCCGCAGGCTGCCCGCACATCAGGCTCAGCGGCACCGTCAGGCCGTGGTCGACGTCCATGCGGTTGACGATGGTGAGGTCGAAGTCGTCCTGGATCACGCTCTGCGCGATGTGGCTGGCCAGCTCCGGGTGCCCCTTGACGACGGGCACCGGCCGCGGGCCCCAGCCCTCGTCGGCCGGCTGGTACTGCGCGGCGGTGCCGATGGCGAAGGTCGGGATCAGGTCCAGGCTGAAGGCCGTGGCGTGGTCGTTGTAGACGAGGAAGATCACGTCGGGCCGGTTCGCCTGCAGCCACTGCTTGCTGTACTCGTAGCCTGCGAACACCTTCTGCCAGTACGGCTCGTGCGTCTTGCCCAGGTCCAGCGCGGCGCCGATGGCGGGCACGTGGCTGGTGTAGACCGATGCGGTGATGCGCGCCATGCTCAGAAGCCCACCTGGGTCGCGCTGCCCTGGGGCTGGTGCTGCGGCTGCGCCGTGCCGTCCTCGCCCGGGTAGCGGTTGCCCTCGACGGAGCGGCCGCCCTTGATCATCATGTCGCGGTACTCCTCTTCGGTCATGCCCGTCATGCTGCCGGCCATCTGCTGGAAGCTCTTGCCGTAGGTGGCGCCGATCTTGG
>JBILSW010000243.1:0-5254 GCA_044371895.1 Rubrivivax sp. | reverse complement strand
GACCCACGAGGCCGCGGCGGCCGACGCCGCGCTGCTGCGCTGCGTGGCCTGCGTCGCTTTCGCCACGCTGGTGCTGGCGCTGGTGAGCAGCCTGCGGCTGGCCTGAGCGCCCGCCCCCACGGCCCCGCCTGGCACCCGCGGCTTCAGCGGGCTGCGGCCTGGTCGAGCAGGTCCAGGTAGGCGCCGGCCAGGCGGGGCGCCCCTGTCAGGCCCAACGCCTGCATCAGCGCCTCGGCCTCGGCCGCGCCGTCGGCATCGGGCTCGCCGTCGCGCAGCACCACTTCGAGTTCCATGAAGTCGCCCAGGCCCTCGACGGCGTCGAGGTGCACGCGGGTGCGGCCCACCATCACCACGCTGCGCCGCTTGCGCACGCGGCCCTGCAGGCCCAGCGCGCGCCCAAGCGCCTCGCGGCAGGCGTCGCCGTCGGCCAGCGGCACGCGCACGTAGTCGCTGGCCTTGGAGCCGGCGTCGTCGGCGCGCTGGTAGTGGATGAGCTCGGCGCTGCCGTCGCCGAACTGCCGCAGCTTCAGCCGGCCGCGGCCGGCGGGCAGCACGAAGAAGCTGTCGTCCTGCTCCAGGCGCTGCTCGGGCGCCGTGGCCAGGGCCAGCGCGCGCCGGCGCAGGGCCGCAGCGTCGGCCGGGCTCGCGATCCGGGCCTTGATCTCGATGTTGCGCGGCATGGCCTCGCCGTCCTTCAGTCGGCGGCGGCCAGGCGGCGGCGCAGCGCGTCCTCGAACACCTCGGGCGGCTGGCCGCCCTGGATGAGGAAGCGGCGGTCCAGCACCACCGAGGGCACGCTGCGGATGCCGGCGGCCTGCCACTCGGCCTCGGCCTCGCGCACCTCGGGCGCGAAGCAGTCGCGGTCGTCGATGACGGCGGCGGCCTCGGTGGCGTCAAGGCCTGCGGCCGCTGCCGCCTGGAGCAGCACCTCGCGCGCGGCGGGGTTGCGGCCCTCGCCGTGGTAAGCCTTCAGCAGCGCGCGCTTCAGGGCCCGCTGCGGCGCCGGGCCCTGCAGGCCGGCCCAATGCAGCAGCCGGTGGGCGTCGAAGGTGTTCCACACGTGGGCGCGCTCGCCGAACGCGAAGCCCAGGGCCGCGCCGCGCACGCGGATGTTCTCGCGGTTGGCCGCCAGCTGCGCATCGCCCAGGCCGTACTTGGCCTTCAGGTATTGCGCCGCGTCGGCGCCTTCGGGCGGCATCTGCGGGTTCAGCTCGAAGGGCTGGAAGTGCAGCTCGATGCCCTCGGCCTCGGGGCCCAGGGCGACCAGCGCCTGCTCGAGGCTGGCCAGGCCGATGGCGCACCAGGGGCAGGCCACGTCGGAGATGAAGTCGATGCGCATGGTGTGGGTCCGGTAAGGGGGAATGTCAGGCCGGCCGGGCCGCCTGCGCGCGCAGGTAGTCGGCCACGGTGGTCAGCGGCACGCCCAGGCGCGCCGCCGCCTCCGGGCTTTCGGGGGGACGCGGCTGCGCCGCGAAGCCGTTCAGCGCCATGAAGTTGGCGGCGGCCTCCGAGAACGGCCGCATCAGCAGGCGCTGAAGTGCGAACACCGCCGCAGGCGTGCCCACCACCTGCACCGGGCGCCTGAGCACCGCGGCCACCTGGTCGGCCACCTCGTGCCAGCTCGGCGCCTCGGGGCCGCCGAGGGCCAGCGTGGCGTTCAGCGCCGCCGGGTGGCGCGTGGCCGCGACGCAGCAGCGCGCCACGTCGTCCACCGCGATGAAGGCGTGGCGCCGGTCGCCGCCACCGGGCACGATGAGCAGGCCGCGGCTCTCGGCCAGCCCGCCCACCACGCCCATGAAGCGCTGCAGGAAGGGCCAGGCACGCGCCGTCAGCGGCGCGGCGTCGCCGCGCGTGGCCAGCGCCAGGCCGGCCAGCGCAAACCAGGTGTCCATGAAGGGCGCGAAGCGCAGCACCGCGTGCGGCAGGCCCGACGCGGCCAGCCGCTGCTCGGTGCGGCGCTTGTGCACGAAGAGCGGCACCTTCGCGTCGAAGGGCGTGGTCGGCACCGACACCAGCACGAAGCGCTCGACGCGGTGCTTCACGCAGGCGGCGATCAGCGCGGCGTGGCCGGCGTCGTCCACCGTGGCGAAGCGGCTGCCGGCCAGCGGCGCCAAGGCACTGGCGCTGGCGATCACGGTGCCGGCGCCCTGCACGGCGGCGTCCAGGCTGGCGGGGTCGGCCAGGTCGGCGTGCACGATGTCCACGCGCGGCAGCCGCAGGTGCTGCTGCCGCGAGCTGGGCCGCACCAGCGCGCGCGTCGGCTGCCGCGCCGCCGACAGCTGCTGCACGATGCGCGTGCCCAGCTGGCCGCTGGCGCCCACCACCAGCACGGGGCGGTGCGCCGGCGGCGGGGGCGGCGGCGGGGTGCGGGTCTTCATGGCCGCGGCCGGCTCAGCGGCTGCGCGCCAGGCGCGGGTCCAGCAGGTCGCGCAGGCCGTCGCCCATGAGGTTGAGCCCCAGCACGCTGAGCATGATGGCCGTGCCCGGCCACACCGCCAGCAGCGGCGCCTGGAACATCAGCGTCTGCGCCTCGGCCAGCATGCGGCCCCAGCTGGGCTGCGGCGGCTGCGTGCCCAGGCCCAGGAAGCTCAGCGCCGCCTCGGCCAGGATGGCGGTGGCAAAGCTGATCGTGGCCTGCACGATGAGCACGCCGGCGATGTTGGGCAGCACGTGGTCGCGCGTGATGGCCAGCGGCCCCAGGCCGGCGGCGCGCGCGGCCGTGACGTACTCGCGCGCCCACACGGCCTGCGCGCTGCCGCGCGCGATGCGCGCGAACACCGGGATGTTGAAGATGCCGATGGCCACGATGCTCATCAGCAGGCCCGGCCCGTAGATGGCCGTGAGCATGATGGCCGTCAGCAGCGCCGGGAAGGCGAAGGTGAAGTCGCTGGCGCGCATGACCAGCTCGTCGAAGCCGTTGCGGCCCGCGGCCTGCGCCGCCGCCGCGGCGCAGCCCAGCGCCACGCCGATGACGAGGCCGATGCCCACCGCCACCACGCCGACGACGATGCTGTTCTGCGCCCCGACCATCAGCTGGCTGGCGATGTCGCGGCCCAGGCTGTCGGTGCCCAGCGCGTGCGTGGCGCTGGGCGGCGCCAGCTTGTTGGGGATGTCGATCTCGGCCACCGGGTGGGGCGTCCACAGCAGCGACAGCAGCGCCACCAGCACCAGCGCGCCGCTGAGCACGGCGCCGACGGCGAAGCTCTTGTGGCGCCAGGCCCGGGCCCAGAAGCCGCGGGGTGGCGGCGTGGCGTCGATCACGGCCGATGGCATGGCTGCGAGTGTAGGCAGCGCGGCCGGGCGGGCCGGCACTCAGCGCGCCAGCAGCCCCGTGGCCTGCAGCGTGCCCAGCAGCCCGCGCGCGAAGGCCTCGTAGCCGGCGGCGTTGCCGTGGATGGCGTCGCTCTTCAGGCGCTCGTCGGCCAGCACGGTGCTCCAGCCCTGGGGGTGCAGCGGCACGCCGGCCTCGGCGGCGATGTCGGCGTAGAGCGGATGGTCATCGAGCGAGCCGGTCAGGTGCGCGGCCAGCGTGGGCCGCGGCACGGCCACGAGCAGCGCCTGCGCGCCGGCCTCGCGCACGGCGGCCAGCAGGCGGCGCAGGTTGTCGCGCAGCGCGCCCTCGTCGCCGCGGCGCAGCAGGTCGTTGCCGCCGATGGACACGATCACCAGCGCCGGCCGGTGCTCGGCCAGCAGGCCGGGCAGCCGGTCGAGCGCCTGCGCCGAGGTGTGGCCCGGCACGCCGGCATTCACCACCGCCCAGCCGGTGAGGCCGGCCAGCACCGCGGGGTAGGCGGCCTCGGGCGGGGCGCCCGTGCCGAAGGTGATGGAGTCGCCCAGGGCCAGCACGGTGGCGCCGGGGGGCACGGGGGTGCCGCGGGGAGTCGGCGCCTGCTTGCTGCAGGCGCTGAACGATGCCGCAAGCGCTGCAGAAGCAGCCCAACGGACCGCTCCGTCCAAGAAACGCCTGCGGTGCATGAGCATGCCGTCTCCGTGCTCTGCACAGGGCGAAGGCTTAGCTGGAACGGTTGGCCGCATGAGGTCGATGGTCGGGCGTTGAAGCATGGATGGTAGGCGGCTCGCGCCACAGCGAGGCCGCATGCGCGTGTGTTGGAATCGCAGCCGGGAGATAGACGATGCCACTCAGTTGGAACGAAATCCGCGATCGCGCCACGGCCTTTGCGAACGAATGGCAGCACACCAAGGACGAAGACGCCGAGGCCAAGAGCTTCTTGGATGCGTTCTTTGAGGTGTTCGGCGTCCGCCGCCGCAAGGTGGCGAGCTTCGAAAAGCGCGTCAAGAAGTTCGACGGCCGTGGCGGCTATGTCGATCTCCTTTGGAAGGGCACCTTGCTCATCGAGCAGAAGAGCCGCGGCAAAGACCTGGCGAGGGCCTACCAACAGGCACTGGACTACTTCCCGGGCCTCAGTGACGACGACCTGCCGCGCTGGGTGCTGGTGTCGGACTTCTGGCGATTCGAGCTGCACGACCTCGAAGACGGCAAGGTCCACCGCTTCACGCTTCGCGAGTTACCGCAGAAGATCAACCTGTTCCACTTCATCGCGGGCTACACGCCGCAGCGTGTGCGTGAGCAGGACCCGATCAACACGCGCGCCGTGCAGGCCCTGGGTGAACTGCACGATGCCCTCAAGCGCGACGGCTACACCGGCCATGAGCTGGAGGTCTTTCTCGTCCGGCTGCTGTTCTGCCTGTTCGCGGACGACACGGGCATCTTCCAGCCCAAGGACAGCTTCCACGACCTGATCGACTTCCACACCAAGGAAGACGGCAGCGACGTAGGCCCCGTGCTGGAGCAGTTGTTTTCCACGCTCAACAAGAAGCCCGAGAGCCGCCAGCGCTCATTGGCCGATCATTTCGGCGTGTTCCCTTACGTCAACGGCCGCTTGTTCGAGGAACACCTGAGCGCGCCATCCTTCAACTCGTCGATGCGGCGCCAACTGCTGCAACTGTGCCGGCTGGCGTGGGGCAGCATCTCGCCGGCCATCTTCGGCGCCATGTTCCAGAAGGTGATGGAGCTGGACGACAAGGCGCGCCGGCGCGAGCTGGGGGCGCACTACACCAGCGAAGAGAACATTCTGCGGCTGATGAAGCCGCTCTTTCTGGACGAACTGCAGTCCGAGTTGCAACGCGTCCGGTCGAACAAGAACGCTTTGTTCGAGTTCCACAAGAAGCTGTCGTCGCTCACCTTTCTGGACCCCGCCTGCGGCTGCGGCAATTTTCTCGTGGTGGCCTACCG
>JBILSW010000268.1:0-4941 GCA_044371895.1 Rubrivivax sp. | reverse complement strand
ACGCGGGCTGCGGGGGTGGTGTCGGCCTCGTTGCTGCCACCGCCGCAGGCGGCCAGCAGCCCCACCAGGGCCAGCCCGATGAGCGTGGTGCGCAATCGGATCATCGTGTCTCCTCGAATCCAGGCCCTGGGCGGGCTCCCTCTGAGAAAAGTGAACGGTCGTTCGGTTTGGCGGCCCTCAATTTACGAGCGCCTCGCTGCAGTGCGCGCCCGGCCAAACCCGAGACCGGGTTTGTCGGGAGGCGTTTCGGCCCGGCGGGCGGTGGCGGCCTGGGAATCCGTTGAGAGAACCTGAGGGCCCGTTGTGCTTTCGCGGGGCGGCGGTGGCCTTCGGGCCAGATTCGTGCCCTCGTCACGGGATGTCTGCGGGACGGGCTTCCGCCCGATGACGGCATCCGTCGACACCCATACAGTTGTTACTATCGGATACGAATGCACCGGAGAGAAGGGCAAAACCGTCGAAAGGCGGCGATGCAAAGCTTCCTGGCTGCAGCACCGACAGGCGCCAGTCTCGAGGGGCTGCCGGCAGCAACGCTTGTGGTGTGCCGTGATCAACACCTTCTCTCTTGACCACCCACCAAGGACTGAAAGGGATCCCATGAACAACCTCCTCGAAGCCCCCGTCGCCACCGCCGAGCACAAGATCACCGAGCGCGACCGGGCCAGGCTCGGCGAGCTCCTGCAGCCCAAGAAGCCGCTGCCGGCGGTGGACTACGAGTCGGCCCAGCCCGCGAGCACGCTCGCCGACCTGCGGACGCAGGGCTGGATTCGGCTGTCGTCGCGCCGCATCGTGGCGGCAGAAGGCCTGCTCGTCGCCACCGTGATGCTGTACTTCCTGGGCGGCGGGCTGGCGGTGTTCGGCGCCTTCTAGGCGCCACGAGGGCGGCCCTAGAACGGGTTGAGCTGCGCCCGCTGCAGCACCAGTTCGGTCATCGATGCCTGGCCGCGCAGGCCCAGGCGCGTGCCGTCGGCCCACAGCGCGGTACCAGCGTCGATGCCCGTGGCGATGGTGGCCGTGGTGCAGTTGGGCGGTGCCACGGTGCACGATGCGCTGGAAACGTCGGTGAAGCCGAAGGCGGACGGCGCGATGGCGGCCTGCTGCGTTCGCAGGTCGAACTGCGCCAGGCCGACGAAGCGGCCGTCGATGCGGATGCGCACGCCCAGGCGCTCGTTGAAGGCTCTCGTCAGGCGCGTGATGAGCGCCGCGCGGTCGAAACCCGTGCTGGCGTTGGCCGCGGCCTCGGCCCGCGCGAAGGGCGACAGGCCCATGTCGGGCAGGTTCACGACAATCACTTTGCTGCCCAGGTCGACGAGGCGGTTGACCTGAGCCGCGGCGCGCTCACCGCGGCGGCCGGCCTCGGCGATGAGCGCCGCCTCCGTCTGGGCCGGGTACTGCGCGTACAGCTCGAGCACGTCGTTGACGCCAATGAAGAACAGCGTGAGGTCCTTGTCGCGGAAGCCGCCCGCGGCCACCTGCGCGTTGACCTGCGTCTCGGCATCGGCCGCACGGGCGCCCACGGTGGCCAGCGTGAAGGCACGCGGCTCCACCGTTGGCGTGCCGCGGTTGCACTGCGCCAGCGTCAGCCCGTAGTACGAGGCGATAACCTGCACCCAGATCGGCCGCACCGTGCAGTCGATGGCCGTCCCGTCGGTGCTGAGGCCGTTGACGCCGTAGTTGCGGCCGTCGCTGGTGAGCACGCTGGCGTCATCGCCGACCGCGAACACGCGCTGGGCGATGAAGGGCTCGAGCTGCGAGGTGCTTCCACCGCAGGCGACGACGGCCAGCGCGGCGGCCAGGGCGGCGAGGGTGGCGGACAGCGCCCTGCGGGGCGGCTGGCCGGGAAGACGAGGACTCATCGGGACTCCGGAATCAGAACGCGCATTGTCGCCCGGGAGCGGCGGGATCTTCATGCGGCCGCCCGGCGCAGGCGATCGCGCACGCCGTCCCAGGCCGGATCGGCGGGCGGCGCCTCGACCCAGATCGCCTGCGCGCCGGCGGCGTCGAGTTCGTGGAGCACCGCGAACAGCTCGTGCGCCGCGGCGTCGGGCTCGGCCGCCATCGGGCAGTGCCACCAGCCGGCGGGCGGCACGCGGCGCGCGTACAGCGCCACGCCCGGCCGCGCAGGCGCCGCATCGACAGCGAGGGCCCAGTCGGCGGGCGCCAGCAGGCGCAGCGCAGCCTCGGGGGCGTAGTGCGACTCGAGCGTGCCCGAGGCGCGCGGCGATGCCGCGTCGGGCTCGACCAGCGGCTGCCCGAGCACCTGCTCCAGGCGCTCGCGGCCGATCTGGCCGGGCCGCAGCAGCGCCGGGCCGGCCGGCGGTTCGCGCGTGCAGTCGATGATGGCCGACTCGATGCCGACCTCGCAGGGGCCGCCATCCAGCACCCACAGTGCCGGGCCGAACTCCTGCTGCACGTGTGCGGCCTGCGTGGGGCTGACGCGGCCGAAGCGGTTGGCGCTGGGCGCGGCCACGCCGGGCACACCCCGCGCCGCGGCCTCGTGCAGCAGCGCCAGCGCCAGGGGATGCGAGGGCATGCGCAGGCCGATGCTGGCCTGGCCGCCTGCCGCGGTGGCGGCAACGCCCTCGCGCCGCGGCACGATCACGGTCACAGGCCCCGGCCAGCACGCAGTCATCAGCCGACGGGCCGCGGCCGGCAGCGCGGCGGCAAAGCCCTCGGCCGCGGCCAGCGAGGCCACGTGCACGATCAGCGGGTGATCGGCGGGCCGGCCCTTGGCGGCAAAGATGCGCGCCACGGCCGCGTCGTCGTCGGCGCGGGCACCCAGGCCGTAGACAGTCTCGGTGGGCATCGCCACCAGCTCGCCGGCAGCCAGTGCCTCGGCGGCACGGCGCACGCCCTCGGGGCCTTGCAGCAGCGGCATGGCGGGGTCGGGCGCGCGGCGCGCTAGAAGGCCGGCAGGCCCAGGCGTGCCGCCGCCTCCAGGGCCACGGCTCGGGCCTCGGCGGCCGTGGCGGCGGTGACGGTGAGGTGGCCCATCTTGCGCGCGCGCCGCGGCATCGCCTTGCCGTACAGGTGCAATCGCACGCCGGGCAGGGCCAGCACCGCGGGCCAGTCGGGCTCGCGCGCGGTCTTGTCGGCAGGGTGGTCGAACCAGAGATCGCCGAGCAGGTTCAGCATCACGGCCGGCGAGTGCAGCCGCGGCATGGTCAGCGGCCAGCCCATCAGCGTGCGCAGCTGCAGGTCGAACTGCGACTGGTCGCAGGCGTCGATGCTGTAGTGGCCCGAATTGTGCGGCCGCGGCGCCATCTCGTTGGCCACCAGCCGGCCCCCGTGGCCGGCGTCGGCCAGCACGAAGAACTCCACGCACAGCACGCCGACGTAGCCCAAAGTGTCGGCCAGGCGGAGCGCGCTCGCCACGGCCTGCTCGGCCAGATCGGCGTCGACATCGGACGCCGGCACCTGCGTGACGGCGAGGATGCCTTCGCGGTGCAGGTTCTGCTGCACCGGCAGGTGCACGCTGCGGCCATCGCGGCCGCGGGCGACGATCACGCTGATCTCGTGCGCCAGCGGCAGCCGCTTCTCGAGCACGCAGGCCGCACGGCCCAGCTGCTGCCACGCCGCGGCCAGGGCCTCGGCGGTGTCGACGCGGACCTGGCCCTTGCCGTCATAGCCCAGGGTGGCGGTCTTGAGGATGCCAGGCAGCAGGCCGGCACGGGCGGCGGCAGTCAGCGCGGCATCGCTGTCGACCACGGCGAACGGCGCGCAGGGTACGCCGGCCGTCTGGAAGCAGGCTTTTTCGCGCGCGCGATGTTGGCAGACCTCGACAGCATCGGCCGGCGGCGACACGGCGATGCGGCCGGACAGGTGACGCAGCGCATCAGCCGGCACGTTCTCGAACTCGGTGGTCGCGGCGGCGCACTGCGCGGCCAGCGCGGCCAGCGCGGCGGGGTCGTTGTAGGCGGCGGCGACATGCTCATCGGCCGCCGCGCCGGCGGGGCTGGCCGGGTCGGGCTCGAGCACGGTCACGCGCAGGCCGGCCACCTGGGCGGCGTGCACGAACATGCGGCCGAGCTGGCCGCCGCCGAGCACGGCAACGCTGCGGGAGCCGTGTGCCTGCGCGGCCGCGGGCGGGGGCGCGTTCATCGGAGCTCTTGCGTCATCGCCCGGGCAGCGGCCGTCTGCTCGGCGCGGAAGACGTCGAGCCGCTCGCGCAGGACGGCATCGGACGAGGCGAGCAGGGCGACCGCGAACAGGGCCGCGTTGGCGGCGCCGGCAGGCCCGATCGCGAAGGTGGCCACCGGAATGCCCTTGGGCATCTGGACGATGGAGTAGAGCGAATCGACGCCTTGCAGGTGCTTGCTGGCGACGGGCACGCCGAGCACCGGCACCGTGGTCTTGGCCGCAAGCATGCCCGGCAGGTGCGCCGCCCCACCCGCCCCCGCGATGATGGCGCGGATGCCCCGACCGGCCGCCTGCTCGGCAAACGCAAAGAGATCGTCGGGCATGCGATGGGCCGAGACGACCTGCTTGTCGAAGGGCACGCCGAAACGATCGAGGATGTCGGCGGCATGGCGGAGGGTCTCCCAGTCGCTGGAGGAGCCCATGGCTAGGGAAAGGAGGGGGGCGTGATGCATAGATGAAGTCAGCTGCTGCGTGTCGGCGTGCACTTCACAGATCAAAGCCAAGACGAGACGGCTGTCAGAAGCCTTTTCTCGAATTCTTCGTAGTCGACTCTGGCGCCTTCAAGTCGAGTGCGAAGGGCGGTGGCATCTATCGCACCAGGAAGTAGGTCACTCAGTCGAACCAGCATAGTCATGGCAACGAGACGTTCGTCAGGGTCTAGTGTCTCAAGGGCAGAAACATCCAACGCGCTCATTTCGGCTGCTGCGTCCACTTCACGCGATGCAGTGACCATCGCATACAGTCGATCAATAGCAAGTGCCGTTGAATTGAGATGTTTTCCTGCGAATTGATCTATCGCAT
>JBILSW010000301.1:0-4582 GCA_044371895.1 Rubrivivax sp. | reverse complement strand
GGCCCGGCATGATGGGGCGCGAGCGCGTCGTCGTGCTGCGCCGCGTGGGCAACGCCGTGCACCTGCTGGCGCGAAACCTGCACGCGCGGGCTCCGGCCGGCACGCCGCTGGCGCGGGCGGTGGCCGAGAGCTACTCCGACAGCCTGCTCGGCTCGGCGCCGTTGGCCGCCGCGCCGCAGCCAGGCAGCGGCGCGCTGCTGGTGGATGCCGCCGTGCTGCTGGGCGGCGACATCCCCGGCACGCAGACGGCGCTGGAGGCGCGCTTCCGCCTCGCCTACGCGCTGGACCGCGGCCACTCCAGCATCGAGCGCGCCCGCACCCAGGCCGACGGCCTGTTCGTCACCATGCGTTCGCACTTCGCCGTGCCCAAGCTGCCGGCACCGCCCGCGGCCGCGCCCGGAGCGCCGCCGCCCAACCCGGCCAGCCAGCCCAACCCGCCCGAGAGCGTGCCGGACGCACGCAGCCTGTTCCTCGCCACCACCTACACGCTGGCGCCCCTGCCGGCGCGCCCGATGAAGCCGCGCCTGGCTGATCCGCGGGTCGGCTTTTTCACGAGTTCGTTCATCGACTTCGGAAACGACACGCAGGAGGGGCGGCGCACCCACTTCATCGAACGCTGGCGGCTCGAGAAGAAGGACCCGGCCGCCGCGGTGTCCGAGCCCCGGGAACCGATCCGCGTCGTGCTCGACCGCAACATCCCCGATCGCTGGCGCGCCCCGCTGCGCGAGGCGGCGCTGGAGTGGAACAAGGCCTTCGAGCGCGCCGGCTTCCGCGACGCCATCCGCGTCGAGCAGCAGCCCGACGACGCCGAATGGAGCACGCTCGAAGGCGTGCGCCTGCTGGCGGTGCGCTGGTTCGCGCAGGAAGGCCCGGGTTCGACGGCCGTCGGCCCGAGCCAGTCAGACCCGCGCACCGGCGAGATCCTGCGCGGCGCGGCCATCATCGACGAGAACCGCGTGCGCGTGTTCCGGGCCCGCGCCACCGACGGGGTGCCGCGCTGGGCCGACACGGTGCAGTCGGCGATGACGGCCTGGGGCGGCGGGCCGCAGGGCCGCTGCAACTACGCCGACGTGGCCTTCGAGGAGGCGGCCTTCGGCTTCGACCTGCTGGTCGAGCGCGGGCTGCTCGACCCCAACAGCCCCGAGGCCGATGCCTACATCGCCGACGCGCTGAAGAACGTGACCATGCACGAGATCGGCCACGCGCTGGGGCTGCGCCACAACTTCCGCGCCTCCACGGCCGCAACACCCGAGCAGCTGCGCGACCGCGCCTGGACGCGCGCCAACGGGCTGTCGTCGTCGGTCATGGAATACAACGCGCAGAACCTGCCGTTGCAGGGCGAGCCGGTGGCCGACTACAACATGCTCACGCTCGGCGCCTACGACATCTGGGCCATCGAGTACGGCTACCGCGAGTTCGGCCCCGGCGAGGACGAGGCCCGGGCGCTGAAGGCGCTGGCCTCGCGCGGCGACCGCGAGCCGGCGCTGGCCTACGCCACCGACCAGGACCTGGCCAACAACGACCCCCTGGTCAACCAGCGCGACATGAGCAACGACCCGCTCGCGTTCGCGCAGCGCCAGGTGAAGCTGGCGCGCGAGCTGTGGCAGCGCACGACGACGCGGCCGCTGGCGCCCGACGAGGACCTCACGGCCTACCGGCGCGCCCTGCAGCGCGTGCTCTCCACACTGGGCAGCTCGCTGTCCTTCGCCACCAAGTACGTGGGTGGCGTGCACACCTCGCGCGCTTCGGCCGGGGCCGACAAGCCGCTGCTGGTGCCGGTGCCGGCGGCACAGCAGCGCGCGGCCCTCGACGTCGTCGTGGCCGAGCTGTTCGGCAGCGCCAGCTTCCGCTTCGACCCGCGCGCGATGAGCCGGCTCGGCATCGACCACCACGAGCCGCGCGCGCCCGGCGCGGGGGTCGACTTCAGCCTGCCGGGCGGCGTGCTGGCGCTGCAGCGCGGCGCGCTGGACAGCCTGATGTCCGACGCCCTGGCCGGACGCCTGGCCGATGCCGAGAGCAAGGTGGCCGACCCGCGGCAGCTGCTCACCTACGCCGAGGTGCAGGATCGCCTGGCGAAAGCCGTGTGGTCCGAGCTCGCCGACGGCGGCCGCGGCGGCGAGATCGACGCGCTGCGCCGCAACCTGCAGCGCGAGCACCTGCGCCGGCTGGCCGGCGGGCTGGTGCGGCCGGCGCCGGCCACCGCCGCCGACGTGCGCGCCGTCCACCGGCAGGCGGCGCTGCGGCTGCAGGCGCAGCTGACAGCCGCGGTGACGGCCCGCCGCGGCAACAGCCTGGTGCAGGCCCACCTCGAGGAGAGCCTGGCCACGCTGAGCGAGGCCCTGAAGGCCCCGCTGGTGAAGCAGGGCGTGTGAGCCGGACGCGCGCATGGACGCCCCCGCCAACCCCGCCACGCCCGCCCCGGGCCTGCGCTACAGCGACACGCGCCTGGGCCAGCAGTTCGTGCGCGTGCAGGCCATCGAGGCCCGGCACCTCGACGACGGCGCGCGGCTGATCGGCGACTTCAACCCGCTGCACGTGGACGAGGCCTTCGCGGCGCGCTCGCGCCATGGCGGGCGCATCCTGCACGGCGTGCTCACCTCGGCGCTGATGGGCGCCGAGCTGGGCATGGTCTACGCCGGCACCGCGCTGGGCTACCTGCAGCACGATGCGCGCTTCCTGGCGCCGGTGCGCATTGGCGACGTGCTCACCATCACCTGGACGGTGACGGCGCTGCTGCCCAAGCCGCGGCACGGCGGCGGCATCGTGCAGGCCGAGGGCGTGGCCCTGAACCAGCACGGCACCGAGGTCTGCCGCGCCTTCGGCCGCATGCTGGTGGCCGACGCGCCCGTGGCCTGAGGCGCCGCCGCGTCGAGGGGAAACCCGCGGCAGAAGCCGAGTGCCGTCAGGGGCCAGCCCGGGCGGCCGGGCCATGGCGCGTGCCGACGACGGCAAGCTCTACGTGGGCACGCGCGGCATCGGCCGCGTCTACGAGATCACCGACAACGGCGGCCAGCGCACGGTGCGCGGCAACACGCTGTACGGGTTCGCCATCGACAAGGTGCTGAGTTTCGACGACATCGCCACCAACCCCGACGTGGCGCCGGTCGACATGACCAAGGTCTTCAACCTGCCGCCCGAGCAGCGCCACAACTGGCAGTGCGTGGCTTTCGGCCCGGACGGCAAGCTCTACGTGCCCTTCGGCGCGCCCTGCAACATCTGCGTCCCGGGCCAGGAGTGCGCGCCGATCCGCCGCTACAACGCCGACGGCTCGGGGATGGAGGTCATCGCCCGCGGCGTTCGCAGCACGGTGGGCTTCGACTGGCACCCGGTCACCAAGGAGCTGTGGTTCACCGACCACGGCCGCGACTGGATGGGCGACGACACGCCCGACGACGAGCTCAACCGCATGAGCCGCACGGGCCAGGACTTCGGCTTCCCCTACTGTCACGCCCGCGGCGTGGCCGACCGCGACATCGACGACCTGGCGCACTACTTCGCGCAGCTGCGCTGGCGCATCGGCGCCGGCCTGCGGCGGCCCGGTGCCGGTGCGCTCAGTCGGCCGGGCCGATCCGCAGCGCGATGCGGCCGACGCCCTCGACGCTGCCTTCCAGCCGGTCGCCTGGCGCCACCGCGCCCACGCCCTCGGGCGTGCCGGTGAAGATCAGGTCACCGGGCTGCAGGTGGTAGAAGGTCGAGAGGTCGGCGATCAGCTCGGGGATGCTCCAGATGAGCTTGTCGATGTCGGATTGCTGCCGCACCTGGCCGTTGACCCGCAGCTCCAGCGCGCCGCGCTCGATGATGGTGCCGGGCATCGGCACCACCTCCGAGACCACCGAGCCGTGCTCGATGTCCTTGCCCAGGTCCCAGGGGCGGCCCTTGTCCCGCGCCACCAGCTGCAGGTCGCGCCGCGTCATGTCCAGCCCGCAGGCGTAGCCGTAGACGAGGGCGCCGGCCTCGGCCTGCGGCACGCGAAAGCCGGCACGGCCCACCACCAGCACCAGTTCCATCTCGAAGTGGTAGTTGCTGGTCTGCGGCGGGTAGGGCACCGTGGCGCCGGATTCCACCAGCGTGTCGGGCGACTTGGTGAAGTAGAAGGGCACCTCCACGCTCTTGTCGACGGGGCGGCCCATCTCGACCGCGTGCGCGTGGTAGTTGCGCCCGACGAAGAACAGGCGGTTCACGGGCAGGCGCTCGGTCCTGCCGCGCACGGGCAGCGAGCGCACGGGCGGTGGCGCCCAGAGGTAGGTGGGGGTCATGGTCGGGCCTGGGCCTCGGTGGCGGGGTGAATCAATCGCGCGTCTCGTACACGCCCAGCTTGCGGTGCAGCGGCGACTCGTCGGCCACGAACAGGAAGGCCGGCTCGGTGACGGAATGGTTGCTCAGCGTCACGGCCTCGTAGCCGGGGGCGCAGCAGGTGTCGGCCTCGGCCAGCGCGAAGGCGCTGCCGGCCACGTCCACGCCCGCGGCGCCCTCGATGACGTGGAACACCTGCGACGGCGAGCGCGCGGGCAGGCGCAGCACCTGGCCCGGGCGCAGCATCAGCGCGTGGAAGCCGAGGTTGTTCTGCGCGTCGCGGCCGGTC
>JBILSW010000242.1:0-5284 GCA_044371895.1 Rubrivivax sp. | reverse complement strand
CTGACCTGGGCCGTCACTGCCAGCCGCGTGTTCGTCGCGGCACGGCGCCGCCCGATCGAGGATCTGCGTCATGAATGAACGGCTGCTTGTCCCAGCCAAGTTGAACATCCGGCTCAAGCGCCGCGAGCCCTGGGACATCCGGTCCCCGGCACGCTGAGATCATGAGCGCTTGCTCCGCTCCCCGCTACACCCGAACCGCCGTGATCCTGCACTGGGTGTTGGCCGTGGCCATTGTGGGCAGCTTCTGCATGGGGCTGTACATGACCAGCCTGCCGTTCTCGCCACAGCGGCTGAAGCTGTACAACTGGCACAAGTGGGCCGGCGCGATCATCCTTGCCCTCTCGGCTGTTCGCCTGCTGTGGCGCCTGGCGCATCGGCCACCGGCCGGACCGCCCATGCCCCCGTGGCAACAACGCACCGCGCAGGTGGCGCACCTGCTGCTGTACCTGCTGTTCTTTGCCGTACCGCTCATGGGTTGGGCCTACAGCTCGGCCGCAGGCTTTCCCGTCGTGCTCTTTGGCGTCCTGCCCCTGCCTGACTTCGTGGGCAAGGACGCCGCACTGGCCGACCTTCTCAAGCCTTGGCACGGTTGGCTTGCGTGGATGCTGGTGGCCGTGGTGTCGCTGCATGTGATGGGCGCACTAAAGCATCACTTTGTCGACCGCGATGACCTGATCCGCCGCATGACCTGGGGCAGGACCGACTCAAGCACAGGAAACCCATGAATCGAATCGACCGCTCCGCTTTACGCCCGGCTGCGCGCTCCAACGCAGACGCCATGGTCCGCGCGACCACATGGACCATCGACTCCGGCCCCGTCTTGCGCCGGCACGCCCTGGCGCTCGCATCAGCCGCGGTGCTGACGATTCTGGTGTCCCCTCCAGCCTTGGCGCAGCAGGTGATTCCCGCTGACAGCGAGATCGCCTTCACCAGCCGCCAGATGGGTGTCCCGGTCGATGGCCTCTTCCGCAAGTGGAGTGCCGCCATGCAGTTCGATCCGAAGAAGCCCGAGGCTGGCAAGGTCGCCTTCACCGTCGACATGGGCAGCGTCACGCTCGGCTCGGCCGACACAGACGCCGAGGTGGTCAGGCCCGATTGGTTCCACACCGCGAAGTTCCCACAGGCCCAGTTCCAGAGCACCGCCATCAAGGCGGCCGGCAAGGGCCGCTTCGACGTCACCGGCTCGCTGACCATCAAGGGCCGCACGCATATGGTGACAGTCCCGGTGACGCTGGCCCAGACGGGCAGCGGCAGCACCCAGCGCACGACCGCCACCGGCAACTTCGCCATCAAGCGCCTGGTCTTCAAGATCGGCGACGGCCCCTGGGGCGACACCTCCCTGGTGGCCGATGAGGTACAGGTGAGGTTCAGGATTCAGCTCAGCGGCCTGGCGCCGCTGTAGGCGCACGCTCTGCAACCCGCCACGAACACCAGATCCCTGCCCCAGCACCCAGAAAGGATGGAACCCATGAACAAGGCTCTGATCGTCGCCACCTCAGCCCTGCTGATTTCCTTGAGCCCTGCGCAGGCCCAGGGGGCCTCCTATGCCATCGACCCGACCCACACCTTCGTGACCTTCGAAGTGCTCCACATCGGCACCAGCACCAGTCGCGGCCGCTTCGACAGGAAGAGCGGCAGCATCACGCTGGACAGGTCGGCCAAGACGGGCAGGGTGGACATCACCATCGAGACCGCCTCCATCAACACCGGCGTGGCGGCCTTCGACAAGAACTTGCAGGGCAAGGACTTTTTCGACAGCGAAACCCATGCGACCGCGCGCTTCGTCGGCGACCGATTCACCTTCGTCGGCGACAAAGTCAGCGAAGTCGCCGGCCAGTTCACCCTGCTGGGCAAGACCCACCCGGTGACGCTCAAGGCCGTGCGATTCAACTGCTTCGAGCACTCGCGCCTAAAGAGAGAGTTGTGCGGCGGCGATTTCGAGACCACCATCCAGCGCAGTCAATGGGGCATGGGTTACGGCATCCCCGGCATCCCTGATGCCGTAAAGCTGGTGATCCAAGTCGAAGCCATCCGGCAATAGGCGAACTGGATCCATCGACCCGTTCCGGCGCCGGTGCCGCCACGGCCACCGGCAGGGTGGGGATGAACTTCGCCGCCACGGCCGCAGGGTGCGCGCGGCCGCTGACGGCGGGCTGATCCAGGTCAAGCCGTGGCTTCGTTCCGGCCGGAGCCTCATGGCCGCCGTCGCACCCGCCGGCTCTTGCGCGTGGCCACGAAGAAGCCGTCGGGCTTGGTCTTCACCCACGCGACGAAGCCGCGGATCTCCGGGTGCTGCAGCAGCGCCTCGGCGCTGGCGTACTGGCGCGCGAGTTCGGCCTCGGTGAACAGGGCGTGGATCTGGCGGTGGCACACGCGATGCAGGTAGGCCGTCTCGCGCCCGCCCCGGCTCTTGGGCACGAGGTGGTGACGGTCCTGCTGCGGGGCGGGGATGGGCCGCTCGCACAGGGGACAGACAGGCAGCGGGGCTTCGGTCACGGCGGGGCAACGGTCGGTAGGCGTGGCTGGCCGCGGTTATGCCACCGGACCGCCGCCGCTTGCCGCCGCTGAAGCCACGCTGAAGCGCCGTTGACGCCAGCCACCGCCGGCAGGGCGTACCCGCGGCGATCGATCCCCGATAGCGTGTTGCCCATGGCATCAGATCCTCAACCCGCCGCCCGCCGCGTCGCCGTCGCCGTCGTCGGCGCCGGCCTGGCCGGCGCCACCTGCGCGCAGGCGCTGGCCGCCGCCGGCTGCGACGTGCAGGTGCTCGACAAGGCCCGGGGGCCCGGCGGCCGCCTGGCGACGCGCCGCCTGGCCTGGACAGGGCCCAACGGCCAGCCGCGCACGGCGCGCGTGGATCACGGCGCACCCGGCTTCGCGGCCGCGGACGCCGGCTTCATGACCTTCCTGCAGGGCCTGGGCGGGGGCGCTGCCGTGACCGCCTGGACGCCGCAGGCCGCCCCCGGCAGCCGCCCGGTGCGCCCCGCGGGCGCCTGGCAGCTGCCGGTGCCCGACATGCCCACGCTTTGCCGGGGCCTGCTGGGCGCGCTGCCGGCGCGCTGGTCGTTCACCGTGCAGAGGCTCCTGCGCGAGGGCGGGGCGTGGCGCATCGAGGGCGTGTCCGAGGCCGGCCCCGAGGTGCTGGAGGGCGGCTTCGACGCTGTCGTGCTGGCCCTGCCCCCGGCGCAGGCTGCGCCGCTGCTGGCGCCGCACCGGCCCGACTGGGCGCAACACGCCACGCAGGCACCGATGCAGCCGCGCTGGACGCTGATGGGCGTGACAGGCCGCCCGCCGCAGCCCATGGCCTGGCAGGTGCTGCGCCCGCAGGGCGGGCCCCTGTCGTGGCTGCACCGCGACGACCTGCGTCCCGGCCGCCGCGCCGCCGCCGACGAGGCTCACTGGGTGGCCCACGCCCGCGGCGCCTGGAGCCGCGAGCACCTGGAGGAGCCGCCCGAGTGGGTGCTGCCCCGGCTGCGGGCCGCGGTGGACGAGGCGCTGGGCGGCCTGCTCGGCGAGCCGCCGGCCTGGCGCCATGCGGTCGTCCACCGCTGGCGCTATGCCCTGCCGCAGCCCGCGGGCACGCTGGCGCGGCGCCAGGCCTGGTGGGACGCGCGTCGCAGCCTGGGCGCCTGCGGTGACTTCCTGGGCGGCGTGGGCGCCGAAGGCGCCTGGCTGTCGGCGCGGGCCTTGCTCGACGCGATGACGGAGCAGGCGCCGGCCTGAGGCGCGTGGGCGATCCTCCGCCTGGCTGCGCGGGCTCGCAGGGTGAGCCACCGTTCCCCGACCCGCGTGGCTGCCCTGCTGCCGGGGGTCCTTTCCGTCTGGGTGCTTTGGGTTGGCCCGACCTGGACGCGGGGGACCATCGTCTCGATCCCCTTCATGGGGCTCATGCCGGTCTACGGGCTGTTCGGCGTGGCCTCGGACCTGTTGCGCGAGGATGCAGCCAGGTCGACGCGCGCCGACTGGCAGACGATTCGTGGCGAGTGGCGATGGCGTTGCCGGGCGACACGATGCCGGCCTGGCCGGGCGATACTCGAATAGGTTCACCCTCTGCGCCGTCCTGCTGCCACCCGCTGCGGGCCAGTCGCTGCCCCGCCATGGCTCTGCCGCGCCACGTCTTCGCCGTCCTGTTCCACGCGTGCATGCTGTTCGCGATCGGCGCGGGCGTCCCGCCCGCGCACGGGCAGGGGCCCGCTCAACGCGCAGCGCCGCAGCCCGTCGAGTGGGTCACGCGCGCGGTCGAGGCGCCGCGGGTCTCGTTCCGCACCTTCCAGAGCAAGGCAGCCGGCGCGACCGTCAGCTATCACCTCTACAAACCCGCCGCGTACGAGCGCGAGCCCGGGCGCCGCTTTCCCGTCGTCTACTGGCTGCACGGCTCCGGTGGCGGGTTGGCGGGGATCCCCGCGCTGGCGAACCTCTTCGACCAGGCGATCGAGGCCGGCCGCACGCCGCCCTGCCTGGTGGTGCTGGTCAACGGCCTGCCGATGGGCATGTACGTGGACTGGTCCAACGGGGCGGCACCGGTCGAGACGGTGATCGTCGAGGAACTCGTCCCGCACATCGACGCGACCCTGCGCACGATCGCCTCGCGCGACGGGCGCCTGCTCGACGGCTTCAGCATGGGCGGCTATGGGGCCGCGCGCCTCGGGTTCAAGTATCCCGAGCGCTTCGGTGCCGTCTCGATCATGGGTGCCGGGCCGATGCAGGAGTCGCTCACGACGACGCCTCGGGCGAGCCGGGTGCAGGCCGCGGACCTGCTCGCGCGCGTCTACGGCGGCTCGCAGGCCACCTTCCTGCGGGTGAGCCCGCGGACGCTGGCCAAGGCCAACGCGGAGGCGATCGCGAAGGACTCCCTCGTGCGCCTGGTGATCGGCGACCGCGACGAGACCTACGCCAACAACGTAGCTTTCCGCGAGCACCTCGCCTCGCTCGGCATCCCGCACGAATGGCACGTGCTGCGCGGGGTCGGTCACGACCCGATGGCCGTGCTGCGCGAACTCGGCGACGCGCACTGGGCGTTCTATCGCAAGGCCTTCGGCGCGCCCGCAGGGCCGGTCGACGCGGGGCGGCGATGAGCGCGCGGGCACGGCTGCAGCGGGCCGTCCTCCCGACACCGGCCTGCAGGCCCTGGAACCGAAGGTTGCGCCGTCGTCTTGCTGCGCGCTTGCCGTCTGCCCGGCCCTGGTGTCAAGCGACATCCGGAACTGACCCTACATGGCCCTCCAGACCCGTTCGAGTTCCTCAGCAGCCGGATTGCCCACCATGACGAACAGCGTTCAGGAGT
>JBILSW010000241.1:0-5299 GCA_044371895.1 Rubrivivax sp. | reverse complement strand
TCAACGGCCGGCGCCGCCAGTACGTGCTGCCGCTGCGGCTGTTCGTGCTGACCACGCTGCTGATGCTGCTGGTGATCCGCATCGCCAGCTCGCTGCAGATGTCGGCGCTGGACGACGCCGCCGTGCTGCAGGCCCTGCCCGAGCGGCCCGGCGCGGTGGCGCTGGAGCTGGGCATCGGCCGCGCCGGCATGGCCGAGGGGCGCTTCTACTGCGAGGGCCTGCCGTCCTGGCTTTGCGCGCGCATCCAGGCCAAGCTCGACATGCCCGCGCGCGAACTGCTGCTGCAGGTGGAGCGCGTGCAGGACCGCCTGGCGCGCAACGCCGGCCTGGTGATGTTGGTGCTGTTGCCGGCCTTCGCGGCGGCGCTGGCGCTGCTGTTCCGCTACCGCGGCCTCAGCTACACCGAGCACCTGGTGTTCGCGCTGCACCTGCACGCGTTCTGGTTCCTCGTCGTCGCGGTGGTCGTGCCGCTGCCGGCGCTGGCGATGCTGCCGGCGCTGGTGCTGATCCCGGCCTACGCGGGCCTGGCCTTCCGCCGCGTGTACGGTGGCCGGGCCTGGGGGCTGGTGTGGCGCGGCGCGCTGCTCTCGGCGGTGCACCTGGTTCTGGTGATGGCGATCGTGGCCATCACGGCGCTGGTGGCGCTGCTGATCTGAAGGCCTGTGAGGTCATGACCGACCAGCCCCGCGCCTGCGCCAACTGCGGCGAGCCGTTCGCGAGTGCGCCGCCGGCCTTCTGCCCGGCCTGCGGCCAGGACAGCTGCGTGCGCGCGCCCACGCTGGGCGAGTTCATCCAGCAGTTCGGCGGCGCCTACTTCAGCACCGAGGGCGCGCTGTGGCGCACGCTGAAGCTGCTGCTGCTCAAGCCCGGCGAACTCACGCGGCAGTACCTGGCCGGCCGCCGCAAGCACTACGTGCTGCCGCTGCGGCTGTACCTGACGATCAGCCTCGTGACCATCCTGCTGCTGCGCTTGGTGGCCGGCACCGATCCCGAACTCGGCCTGTCCGCGGACCTGGACCTGCGCCAGGGCGAGTACGCGCTGCTGAACATCGACGGACACACCGGCGCCGGCCTCAAGGACGGCGCCTTCTACTGCCGCGGCCTGCCCGCGTGGTTCTGCAAGCGGCTCGAGCGCCGGCTCGACACCGACCCGAAGGCGCTGCAGCGCGAGGCCCAGGCGCTGTCGAGCCGCGTCATCGGCAACCTGGGCGGCGCGATGTTCCTGATGGTGCCGCTGTTCGCGCTGCTGCAGAAGGCCGTCTACTGGAACCGCCGGCTGCGCTACACCGAACACCTCGTGTTCGGGCTGCACCTGCACGCGTTCTGGTTCATCTGCCTGTTGCTGACGCTGCTGCCCGTGCCCGGGATGGAAGCCGTGGCGCTGGCGCTGGTGCCGCTGTACGCACTGGCCTCGCTCAGGCGCGTGTACGGCGGCCGCTGGCACTGGCGCTGGCTGCGCGCGGCGGTGGTGTCGCTGGCCTATGTCGTGGCGCTGTCGTTCGCGCTGGTGGGCGCGGTGATCTGGTCCATGCTCTTCTAGCCCGTCCGGGCGGCCGCGGTCGGCTGTCGCGTCGCCCGCGGATGTCGCGTTGAGTTGACGCAGCACAAGGTCCGCCGCCGGAGCCCGGCCCAGCGTGGATGTCCCGCCCGAGGGAGCGGCCCCATGCGCGTGCTGCTGATCCACCCCCATTGCCACTCCGGCGGCGCCGAGATCGCCGGCAACTGGCGGCCAGCCTGGGCGGCCTACCTCACCGGCTACCTCAAGACGGGCGGCTACGGCGACGTGCAATTCGTCGACTCGATGACGCACCACCTCGACGACGAGGCCGTGCGCGCGCGCATCGCCCAGTTGCGGCCCGACATCGTGGGCTGCACGGCATCATGCGTTCCTGAACTTGGTGCGCGCGGTGGACGATGGCCGTTTCGCCTGCGACCGCAACGCCGCGGAGGGCATCGCCTTCGCGGCGGGCGACGGAGCGGTGGTCGCCACGCCGGCCGAGCCGCCCATCGTTGACCTCGACCGCATCTGGCATGCTGCGCGACGAGGCGCTGCTGACGATGTTCCGCAAGGCGGGCCTCGTGCACGTGAGCCTGGACACCGAGGCAGCGGTGCAGTTCAAGCTCGACCGCTTCAACAAGGAGACCACGATCGAGCAGAACAGGAAGGCCATCCGGTTGCTGCGCAAGGTCGGCATCGTGACCGAGGCGCAGTTCATCGTGGGCCCGGAGAACGAGACCGCCGACTCCCTGCAAGAGACCGACCAGATAGCGCGCGACTGGAACCCCGACATGGCCAACTGGTCGATGTACACGCCCTGGCCCTTCAGCGACCTGTTCCAGGAGCTCGGCGACAAGGGCGAGGTCTTCTACTTCGAGAAGTGCAACTTCGCGACGCCGATCATGAAGACTGAGCGGTGGCCTGCAGCGCCCCCCGCCGCGGGGCTCATCGGTCCCAACGCCATCACGCGCAGCGCGCCGGGGCTGCTGGCCTGGCGCTGCACGGCCCGGGCGGCGGAGTTGTTCGAGCGCGCAGGCCGGCCTGCACAGCGGCATGCCGGCCTGCGACTGCTACGCTGCGACCTTCGAGCGCCTGTTCCAGGTGCTGCTGAGCGCCGGTACGCGCGTGCAGGAGACGGCCTGCGAGGCCTGCGGCGACGACGCCTGCCGCTTCGAGCTGCAGCTGGTAGCGCCGCTGAGGCCGCCCATCAGCGTGACGGCTGCGCCGCCTCGCGGAAGAATCGCACGCGTGCCGCGTCGGCCGGGTGCGACGCGAAGGCGATGGGCGGGCCGCCGCGCTCGGTGCCCTTTCCGGCGTCGCGGGCGGCGAGCCGCTCGAACAACGCCACCATGGCCGCCGGGTCGCGCCCGGCAGCGAGCAGCACGCGGGCCGCGTCGGCGTCGGCCTCCCGCTCGGCGTCGCGCGAGTAGCCCAGGTGCCCCAGCAGCGCGGGCACGCCGGCAACGATGCTGCTGAAGTCGCCCAGCGCCACCGACGTGGCCGCCGAGAGGATGCCGAAGCGCACCACGGCGTGCAGGCCGTGGCGGCGCCGCACGTGGCCGTGCTCGTGCGCCATCACGCCCAGCACGGCGTCGTCGGCACCTTGCAGCAGCGCCAGAAGCTCGTCGGTGACGACGATGTGGCCGCCGGGCAGCGCCACCGCGTTGGCCCCCAGCCGGCCGCCACCGACGAAGTGCAGCTGCCACGGTGCCGGCCCCTCGGGGTAGGCCTGCTTCAGCGCCGCATCGAGCTGCCCGCGCCAGCGCGCCTGCACCTCCGGGGTCGTGCGCGAGGGCTGGAACAGGCCGGCCCGGAGCTGCTCGAGCGCCGTGTCGCCAATGGCGGCCTCCACCGTGGCCGGCGTCGCCGCCACCAGCCCCGCCGCCACCCGGGGCACGCCCCACACGTAGCCCGCCGCGCCCACCAGCAGCAGGCCGGCCAGCGCCGCCAGCGTGGCGCGCCAGTGCTGCTGCGCGCGCACCACCCAGCTCTCGCGCAGGCCCTGGGCGCGCCACCAGGTGTCGAAGGCCGCGGTGTCGACGAAGGCCAGCGCACCACCGCCCTGCAGCTGCGCCACGCGCTGGCCGTGGCGCGTGCGCTCGGGCCACTGCACCCGGCCCAGGGCCAGGCCGTGGCGCTGTCCCTCGTCGTCGCGCAGCCACAGCGTGCCGCCCTCCACCGTGGCCTGCACCGGGCGGCCACGCGCCGAGCGACCGTCGTACCAGGTGGCGGTGATGGACTCGCCCATCGCTGCGCGTCCGGCGCCCTCAGAGCCCGATGTCGAAGCCGAGCAAGTCGCCCGCGGCGTCGCCGGCCGCGGCCTCGTCGGCTTGCGCGGCGCTGGCGGCGAACTCGTCGGGGTCGACCTCCGACACCACCGTCATCGCCTCCAGCCGCAGGCGCGCAGTGGCCACCTGGGCGAAGGGGAAGTACAACCCCAGCGTCAGCAGCACCAGCAGCAAGTTCTTGAACCACAGCCGCGCCAAGGCGTGCGCAGGCAGGCTGCTCTTGAAGCGCAGCCGCGCGCTCGCCGTGTGGCCCCAGGTGAGGTTCTGCATCCGCGCCGTCCAGTAGCCGCCGACCATCGAGAACACCACCAGGTAGCCCAGCGCCGCGATGACCGCATAGAGCCAGACGGCCTGGCTGCTGCCGAACCCGCCCAGCGCCATGGACAGGATCGCCGCCACGAAGCCGACGGCCAACACGGACGCCAAGCCGACGAAGCCGGCCGTGAACGCCAGCCCGTAGAACGAGCCGACCCGGGCCGTGAAGCCCGTGCGCTCGGGGCCCAGCGCATAGTTCGAGTGCTGCAGCCGCTTGAGCAGCCAGAAGAACAGCGGCAGCAGCGCCAGCATCACCACGCCGGGCGCCAGTGCCGCGACCATCTCGAGGGTCGAGGGCGCGGCCGGCTCGTTGGAAGGCGGCACCGGCGGTGCCTCGGGCTGCACCAGCAGCGCCCCCAGCACGAACAGCATCGCCACGCCCAGCGGCACGGCCATCACCGCATAGGCACCGCCGCGCGTGCCGGTGTAGCGCAAGCGCAGGCCGCGCCAGCCCGTGTTGGCCAGCCGGAAGCGCATCGACGAATGCCACAGCGCCGGCCACAGCGCCCCGACGATCAGGAACGCGATGGCGCCGGCCGTGGCCGAGAACTGCCCCGCACCCGTGTAGGCCGCCAGCATCAGCGCCACCAGCACGTAGCCGCGGAACATCTTCCAGGGGTCGGCGTGGAAGCTCAGCGGCGCACCGCCGACCTCGGTGGCGCCGTGGAAGTAGCGCAGCCGCCGCACCTTGGCGAAGGGGTAGTACAGCCCCAGCGTCACCAGCGTGAGCAGCAGGTTGACGATCCAGATGCGGAAGAACTCGCTGCCCGATCCCACGAACCGCAGCGGCAGCTCGTGCACGGCCGGATGGCCGCCGGGGGTTGCGGGGGCGTCGGGCCCGGTGGTGGCGGGCGCTGTGTCGTTCATCATGCGGACCTCCCTCGATGCGGCCGCGGGCCCGTCGTGACGGCCGCGAGCCCTTGGTGGCCGACGCAGCACTGTAGCAAGGCCCGTGGCGACATGCGGCCTGCGCGGCACCGGCTCCTAGAATCCGCCCCCGATGAACGCGCCTGCTGCCCACGACCTGCCGACGCCGCTGACGGCGCTTTCACCCCTCGACGGCCGCTACGCGGGCAAGCTCGGCGCGCTGCGCCCGCTGCTGTCGGAGTACGGCCTCATGCGCTGCCGCGTGCAGGTGGAGGTGGAGTGGTTCATCGCGCTGTCCGAGCTGGGCCTGCCGGAGTTCGCGCCGCTGTCC
>JBILSW010000240.1:0-5307 GCA_044371895.1 Rubrivivax sp. | reverse complement strand
CGGCCGGGGGCGCCGGGGGTGGTGACGCCCGGCAGGCGGCGCAGCACCTCGCCGACGGTGGCGTCACCGTACTTGTCGATCTCGTCGCGGCCCACGACGATCTTCGCGGCGCTGGCGCGGCGGCGGGCCTCGGTGTCGGTGTCACGGCCGCCGGTGATCTCGATGCGCGAGGTCGGCGTGGCGGGGGCAGCAGCGGGGGCGGGGGGTGCCGCGGCGGGGGCGGGAGCCCGTGCCGGCGCCGCAGCGCCCGGCGCCGAGGCCGCCGGCGCGGCCGGCGTGGCGGGGGCCGTGCCCTGGGCCAGCGCCAGCGTGGTGGTGGCGAGCAGCAGACCGGCGGGCAGCAGCAGGCGGGCGGGCAGGCGCGGGGCGCGGAGTCGGTGCGAGGGCATCCGGCGATTGTGGTTGCCGCCCGCTGCCGACCGGCGCGTGGGGCCACGCTTTGCCGTTCTTCACACGCCGCCCCGGGGCCACGCCGCGCGGCGACAATCCGCGCCGCCATGGACGCCGGCTACGCACCGCCCCTCACGCTGGCCGCGCTGCGCGCGCAGCTGGCGGCCTGGGGCGCCGGCCCGCAGCACGAGGCCCGCGTGCTGCGCGACTGGCTGCAGTGCCGCGACCCCGCCGCCGCGCGCCGCAAGCCCGAGCACTTCCTGCCGCTGGCGCTGCGCCAGGGCTTCGGGGCGCTGCAGGCCGACCTGGGCCGCCTGGCCCGGGTGCAGTCGCAGCACGCTGGCGCCGACGGCGCGTTGCGCCTGCTGGTGGGCCTGCACGACGGCGCCACTGTCGAGAGCGTGCTGCTTGCGCCCACGCGCACGCCCGCGCTGTGCGTCAGCACGCAGGTGGGCTGCGCGGTGGGCTGCACCTTCTGCGCCACCGGCCGCGGCGGCCTGGAGCGGCATCTCGGCAGCGCCGAGATCGTGGCCCAGGTGGTGCTGGCGCGGCGGCTGCGCCCGGTGAAAAAGGTGGTGTTCATGGGCATGGGCGAGCCCGCGCACAACCTCGACGCCGTGCTCGAGGCCATCCAGTGCCTGGGCACGGAGGGCGCCATCGGCCACAAGCAGCTCGTGTTCTCCACCGTGGGCGACGCGCGCGCGTTCGAGCAGCTGCTGCGCCAGCGGGTGAAGCCGGCGCTGGCGCTGAGCCTGCACACCACGAAGCCGGCTCTGCGCGAGCAGCTGCTGCCGCGCGCGCCGCGCATCGCCCCCGCCGAGCTCGTGGCCGCCGCCGACGCCTACGCGCGGGCCACCGGCTACCCGGCGCAGATCCAGTGGACCCTGATCGAGGGCGTCAACGACGGCGACGACGAGCTCGAGGACCTGGCCGCGCTGCTGGGCGGCCGCCACGCGATGCTCAACCTGATCCCGTTCAACGAGGTCGAGGGCAGCGCCTTCCGGCGCCCGCCGATCGAGCGCGCCGCGGCCATGGCGCGCTGGCTGCACCGCCGCGGCGTGCTGACCAAGCTGCGCAACTCCGACGGCCAGGACGTCGATGCCGGCTGCGGCCAGCTGCGCGCCCGCCATGCGCCCGGCACCGTGCAGCCGCTGCGGCGGCTGCGCATCACAGGGCCTGTGCCCACGCCTGCGCGCGGTTCGGCAGGCTGAGCGCCGCCCCGGCCGGCGGTTCGCCCGCCCGGGCCTGCCGTTCGTGCGGCCGGGCCCGCCGCTCGCCGCACCGCCGGGCCGCCGCGGCGGGGGCGCCGCCCACAATGCGCCGCATGAACAAGCCCCCCACCCTCCTGGCTGCGGCAGCCGGCCTCGGCGTGGCGCTGTCGGTGGCCCTGGCGCCGGCTGCGGCCGCCACCCCGGCGCTCAAGCTCGAACCCTGCCGCCTGCGCGGCGTCGAGCACGATGCGCTGTGCGGCGTGCTGCAGCGTCCGCTGAACCCGGCCCAGCCGCAGGGCCCGTCCATCGGCGTGCACGTCGCCGTGCTGCCGGCGCTGGCGCGCAACAAGAAGCCCGACCCGGTGTTCCTGCTCGCCGGTGGCCCGGGCCAGAGCGCCATCGGCCTGGCGGCCGCGGCCGAGGGCCAATTCGCGCGGCTGCTGAACCGGCGCGACGTCGTGCTGGTCGACCAGCGCGGCGTCGGCCGCAGTGCCCCGCTGGCCTGCGACGACGACGAGCCCTCGGCACCGCTGGCCGGCCGCCTCGACGACGACGGCGTGGCCCGCCTGGTGGCGAGCTGCCGCGAGGCGCTGCAGAAGCTGCCGCACGGCGACCTGCGGCAGTACACGACGACGATCGCGATGCAGGACCTCGACGCCGTGCGCGCGGCGCTGGGGGCCGAGCGCATCAACCTGATCGGCGGCAGCTACGGCACGCGCGCCGGGCTGGAGTACGCGCGGCAGTTCCCGCAGCGCGTGCGCCGCCTCGTGCTCGACGGCGTGGCCCCGCCCGACATGGCGCTGCCGGCCGCGTTCTCGCCCGACGGGCAGGCGGCGCTCGACGCCGTGTTCACGGCCTGCGAGGCCGACGCCGGCTGCCGCGGTCGCCACCCGCAGCTGCGCGAGCGCTGGCGCGCCTTCGGGGCCACGCTGCCGAAGGCGCTGCCGGTGACGCACCCGCTGACCGGCGCGGTGGAGACGATCACCGTCACGCGCAACCTGCTGGCCGCGCAGGTGCGGCTGCCGCTGTACGCGCCGGCACTGGCTGCGGCGCTGCCGGCGGCGATGGAACGCGCGATGCGCGGCGACCTCGGCCCGCTGCTGGCCATGAGCCTGGGCCTCTCGGCACGGCGCGAGGCGCAGATGGCCATGGGCATGCACTTCAGCGTGGTCTGCGCCGAGGACCTGCCGCGCCTGGCGCAGTCGCAGGACAGCCCCGGCGCCGACTTCGGCACGCAGTTCGCCGAGCTGTACACCCGGGTCTGCGCCGACTGGCCGCGCGGCGAGGTGCCGGCGGCCTTCTACACCGCGCCCGCGCTGGCCGCGCCGGCGCTGGTGCTGTCGGGCGGCGCCGACCCGGTGACGCCGCCGCGCCATGGCGCACGCACCGCGCAGGCGCTGGGCGCATCGGCGCGGCACGTGGTGGTGCCGCAGGCCGGCCACGGCGTCATGGCCCTGCCCTGCCTGCGCGACGCGCTGTTCCGCTTCATCGACGCCGACACCGACGCCGCGGCGCAGCAGGTCGACGCCCACTGCGCCAAGGCCGTGCCGCGGCCGCCGGCCTTCGTGCCGCTGGCGCCGGCCGCGCAGCAACCGGGAGCCCCGCGATGATCCACGTGCAGCAACTCCGCAAGCGCTTCGTGCAGGGTGGTGGCCTGCCCGGGCTGCCCGGCCTGGGCGCCCTGGGCGCCGCCAAGGCGCGGGTCGTGCAGGCCGTCGACGGCGTCGACTTCAGCGCGCCCGACGGCCGCATCACCGGGCTGCTGGGCCCCAACGGCGCGGGCAAGACGACCACGCTGCGCATGATCGCCGCGCTGCTGGTGCCCGACGAGGGCCGCATCACGGTCGACGGCATCGACGTGGGGCAGGACCCCCGCGCGGCGCTGGCGCGGCTGGGCGTGCTGTCCGACGCGCGCGGCCTGTACCCGCGGCTGACGGCGCTGGAGAACATCGTCTACTACGGCCGGCTGCACGGCATGACGGCCGCCGCCGCCGCCGCCCGCGCGGCGCACCTGGCGCGCGTGCTCGACATGGAGCCGCTGCTGGACCGCCGCACCGACGGCTTCAGCCAGGGGGAGCGCATGAAGACGGCGCTGGCGCGCGCGCTGGTGCACAACCCGCCGAACATCGTGCTCGACGAACCCACCAACGGCCTGGACGTGCTGGCCACGCGGGCCCTGCGCGAGGCGCTGCGCCGGCTGCGCGACGACGAGGGCAAGTGCGTCGTCTTCTCGACGCACATCATGCAGGAGGTCGAGCGCCTGTGCGACCACGTCGTCGTCGTCGCACACGGCCGCACGGTGGCCGATGGCACGGTGGCCGAGCTCACGCGCCGCACCGGGCAGCCCGACTTCGAGGAAGCCTTCGTCCGGCTGGCCTTCGCCGCCGACGCCCATCCAGCCGCCGGGAGCGCACCATGATCGCCGCCGCCTTCACCGTGTTCCGCAAGGAACTCGTCGACGCCCTGCGCGACCGCCGCACCCTGCTGATGGTGCTGCTGTCCAGCGTGGCGGTCGGGCCGCTGGCGCTGGTGCTGATCAGCGCGCTTGTGTCGGGCTTGGAGAAGCGGGCCGAGGCGCGCGAGGTCGTCGCGGTGGGCCTGGAGCACGCACCCGCGCTGCGCAACTACATCGAGCGCCAGACCTTCACGATCAAGGACGCGCCGGCCGACTTCGAGGCGCGCTTGCGCGACAACAAGTTCGGCGACCCGGTGATCGTCGTGGCACCCGGCTTCGAGGCCGCGCTCGCCCGGGGCGAGATGCCGCTGGTGGAGGTGGTCTCCAGCAGCTCCAACCAGCGCGCACAGGCCGGCGTGCAGCGCGTGCATGCCCTGCTGCAGGGCTTCGGCACCGAGCAGGCCACGCTGCGGCTGGTGATGCGCGGTGTGAGCCCGGCGCTGCTGCGCCCGGTGGACGTGGCCGACCGCGACGTGGCCGACCGCACCGCGCGCGCCGCGCAGCTGGCCACGATGGTGCCGTTCTTCGTGATGATGGCCGTGCTGTACGGCGCGCTGACCGCGGCGCTGGACACCACGGCCGGCGAGCGTGAGCGTGGCTCGCTGGAGCCGCTGCTGATGAACCCGATGCCGCACGCGGCGCTGGTGCTGGGCAAGTGGGGCGCGGTGGCCGCGGTGGGCATGCTGATCGCGCTGCTGAGCTGCCTGAGCTTCCTGCCCGGGCAGTGGCTGCTGCGCAGCGAGGCGCTTGCGGCGATGTTCCGCTTCGGCCCGATGGAGGCCGCGGCCTTCATCGCGCTGCTGCTGCCGCTGGCCGGCGCGCTCGCTGCGCTGCTGATGGCCATCGCCATCCGCAGCAAGAGCTTCAAGGAGGCGCAGGCCAGCACCACCATCGTGCTGTTGGCGGTGTCGCTGCTGCCGCTGGTGACGGTGTTCAACCAGGAGGGCGTGTCGCCCTGTCACTACTGGGTGCCGGCGCTGTCGCAGACCACGCTGATGGGCCAGGTGCTCAAGGGCGAGGTGCTGGCGGCGTCTCAGGTGTGGGCGTCGGTGGCCTCCAGCGTGGCGCTGTGCGCCGTCGCGCTGGTGGTGGTGAGCCGGCTGCTGCGGGCTGCGGCGCTGAAGTAGCAGCGCCGGCCTGCCCCGCTCAGGCTGGCTGGGTCAGGCCGCCAGGGGCAGCATCCGCCGGCCGCGCACGCGGCGGACTTCGTCCTGCCAGGGCAGTTCGTGGATCAGCCCGTGCAGCGCCAGC
>JBILSW010000239.1:0-5319 GCA_044371895.1 Rubrivivax sp. | reverse complement strand
CACGCGCTTGTCCAGCCAGGGCGAGCCCTCGGCGAAGCTCAGCTGCCAGGGCCAGACGTGCGGCTGCTGATTGAAGTAGATCTTGTGGCCGCGGCTCTGGATGGCGCCGATCGCGTCGGGCGCCGGGGCCTCGATCCAGTCGACCTGGCCCGACAGCAGCGCCGCCGTGCGCGCGTTGGCCTCGGGCATGGGCTGCATCACGACGCGATCGATCTTCGGCACGCGCTTCGCGTCCCAGTAGGCCTTGTTGGCCGCGAGCTCCAGCCGTTCGCGCGGCACGAAGCGCACCATCCGGAAGGGGCCCGAGCCGCTGGCGTCGGCCGCGAAGGCCGTCCACGCCGCCTTGGCCTTGTCGGCCGGCGTTGCGCCAGGGGCGGCGTCGAACTTCTTCTGCCAGTGCGCGGGGCTGGCCATGAACAGGTTGGTCAGATTCAGCGGCAGGAAGGAGTCCGGCTCGCTGGTGGTCAGCTCCACCGTGAGGTTGTCGATCTTGCGCGCGCTGCGCAGCGTGGGCATGCGGCTGGCGGTGACGCCCACCTGGCTCGCGTCGAAGTGCGTCGCGTCCTTGTCGAGCACCTTGCGCACGTTCCAGACCACGGCATCGGCGTTGAAGTCGCTGCCATCGTGGAACTTCACGCCCGGGCGCAGCTTGAATACCCACTTCGTCTTGTCCTTGGCGTCCACGACCCAGCTCAGCGCCAGGCCCGGGATCAGCACGCTGGGGGCGTCGGCCTTGGAGAGATCCCAGTGCGTGAGCGCGTCGTACATCGGGATGCCGGTGAAGCGGTTGCCCTCGAAGCCCTGGTCGGGCTGGCCGAGCGTGCGCGGGATGTCCGCGGCCGTCATCGCGATGCGCAGCAGCTTTTCCTGCGCGTGCGCCGGCAGGGCCAGCGCCGCCGCCACGGTGCCGAGGCCGAACACCAGGCCGGCGGCGGCACGGCGGGCGTGAACGGGGCGAGGGGTGGGGATGCTCTTCATCGGGCTCTCTCCTGGTGGATGGAATGAAAAAGAAAGGCAAACGGCATGCCAGCTCAGCCCGGCTGCAGCCAGGCGCTGAGTTCGGGCGACAGGCCCTGCCAGGGGCCGGGCTCGGGAGTCCGGGGCGGGGTCTGCGCCAGGGGCTGCGCGGCGGCGACGCTGACGTGCAGCGCCTCTTGCAGGTTGTCGAGCACGGGGCACGGCAGCCGCCCGGCCAGCGGCGCGGCCAGGCCGGCAAGACCGGCGCCACCCAGCAGCACGGCGCGCCCCGCGGGCCAGCGCTGCAGGGCCTCGCGGGCGGCGGCGTGCAGCAGTTCGATCGCGCCGGCAGGGTCGGCGACCATCTCGCCCCCGCTGCGGTGCACGGCCTGCACGCCCAGCAGCGGCGCGGGCAGCGGCAGCAGCGTGGCCAGCCGCTGCAGCATCGGCACCCAGGCCGCGCCCCCGGTGATGACGACGAAGGGACCATGGCGCGCCGCGGCCAGCATGGACGCCTCGGCCAGGCCGAGCACGGGCACGCCGGCCGTGGCGCGCAGCGCGAACAGGCCGGGGTCGCCGAAGCAGGCCAGCAGCACGGCCGCCGGCCGGCCCCGCGCCTGCACGTGGGCGGCGTAGGCGTCCAGCGCCGCATGGCCCGCCACCGCGGCGCCGGCCTCGCCGGTGATGTAGCGCGGGCCGAATCGCGCCGTGGCCACGGCCAGCCGCAGCCCGGCGGCCTGTGCCACGGGCGCGGCATGGCGCTCCAGCAGCGCGCTCACCTCGGCGCTGGTGTTGGGGTTGAGCAGCAGCAGCGTGCTCACGCGTGGGCCCCATCGGCCAGGCCCAGCAGCATGGCCAGCCCCGGCGCGGCGCGCTCGGGCGCCCCGAACTGCAGCTGCGACTCCAGCCGCGACAGGTGTAGCACCATCGCGCGGCCGGCGGCGGCCCCGTCGCGCAGCTTGATGGCGGCCAGGATGCTGCGGTGCTCGCGGCAGTCGCAGCTGGCGTCGCCGCCATCGCGGATGTCCTGCGGCCCGTAGCGCAGCAGCACGAGCGAGGTGCGCATCACCAGCGGTCGCAGCAGCCGCGCCAGCGTGCGGTTGCCGGCGTGATCGGCCACGTGCAGGTGAAAGGCGCCTGCGTGGCGGATGGCGTCGTGGCGGCGGCCGTCGGCGCGGGCGCGCTCCTCGTCGCGGATCCAGCCCTGCAGCGCGCGCAGATCGGTCGCCGTGGCCCGGGCCACGAAGGCGGCCAGCAATTCGGGCTCGAGCAGGCGGCGGGCGGCGAACACCTCGCGCGCCTCGTCGGGCGTGGGCTCGGCGACGCGCGCGCCGGCATTGGGCACCAGGGTGACGAGGTCCTCGCTGGCCAGTCGGATAAGCACCTGCCTGATGCGCGTGCGCGACACCCCGAAGGCCTGGCCGAGCTCGTCTTCGCGCAGGCGCTGGCCCGGCGCCAGGCGCTGGTCGAGCATGGCCTCGGCCAGGCGGGCGTGGATGTCGGCGTCGGACAGGACTGCGCTCATCGGTGGCTCCCGCCACGCAATCGCCGTGCCGGGCCTCGCACACCATCGGCCCGGGAGATTGCATACAAAACGATGCAGGCTTTGTATCGGATTGGTGCGCCCGCGCCAAGCGGGTGCAGCCCCCGGGACTTACCCGCAGGCCACCGCGGCGAGAATGTGGCCGCCATGGACCTGCGCGACTTCCTGCCACGCTTCAACCCCGGGGCCCGCATCGAGGCGGTGCCGCTCGACCCGGTGCACCTGCCGGGGAGGCTGTGCCTGGTGGTCGACGACTTCCTGCTCAACCCGCAGGCGATGGTGGAGCTGGCAGTGATGTGGCGAGATCACTTCCAGGCGCCCGGCAACAGCGCCTACCCTGGGCTGGAGCTGTGGATGCCGCCCGCCGTGTCGGGCCTGCTCGACGACTGGTTCCGCGAGCACGTTCGGACCCAGCTCGGCGGACGGCGGTCGCTGCGCATCGACTGCCGGCTGTCGATGGTGACGCTGCCGGCCGACGCCCTGCAGCCCAGGCAGTGGTTCTGCCACCGCGACGACCAGGGCGGCGACCCGCGCGGCCTGCGCGCAGCGTCGGTGCTGTACCTGTTCCACGATGCCTCGTTCGGCGGCACCAGCCTGTACCGCCCCACGCGCCCCATGGGCGAGATCGAACGGATGGTGCAGGACTCGGGGCAACTCGACGCCGCGACCTTCAGCCAACGCTGGAACGTGCCCCCCGGCTACATGCACGGCAGCAACGCCTACTTCGAGCGCGTGCTGCAGGTGCCGGCCCGCTTCAACCGCGCCGTGTTCTACGACGGCGGCGTGTTCCACTGCAGCGACAACGGCCCCGCGGGCGTCCTCAGCGACGACCCACGCCGGGGTCGGCTCACGCTCAACGGCTTCTTCAGCTGCACGCGCGTGGCGACGTAGCAGGCCCGGGCGGCGGGCGTGGTCAGCCGAGCTGCGTGCGCAGGAAGGCGAGCAGCGCCTGGATGCGCGCCAGCCGCGTGCGCTCGGGGGTGGAGAACGCGGTAATGCGGGTGCCGAACTTGGTCAGCGGCACGCAGTGCGGAAGCACGCGCCGCAGCCGGCCGTCGTCGAGCGCGGCCCGGCACACGTACCCTGGCAGCAGGGCGATGCCGAGGCCGGCCAGCGCTGCATCGACCACCGCATCGGGATTGTTGACGTGGTAGCGGCTGCCCACCCGCACGGCGTGCGAGGCGCCGCCCTCGAACAGCGTCCAGGTGTCGTCGGAACTCTCGCGCCAGTACGACAGGCAGGGGTGGCGTGCAAGCTCGGCAGCCGTCTGCGGCGCGCCGCCGGCCGCGGCCAGGTAGAAGGGCGCCGCCGCGATCACCCAGTCCACCTCGGCGACCGGGGTCGCGGTGAGCTCCTGCGACGGCAGCGTGGTCCAGCGCAGCGCGAGGTCGATGCGCTCGGCCGCCACGTCCATCATGCGGTCGGCGAGCTGCAGCTCGATCTCGATCGCGGGGTGCAGCCGCAGGAAGTCGGGCAGCCGCTTGGCCAGCACGTGCTGGCCCCAGGAGACCGGGGCGGTCAGGCGGATCTGGCCCGTCAGCTCCACGCGCAGGTCGCGCAGGCGCTCCTCGGCGCTGGCCACCTCGCGCAGCGCACGGCGGGCAAAGTCCAGGTAGGCCTCCCCGGCGGCCGTGAGCGCGATGCGCCGCGTACTGCGTGCGAACAGCGTCGCCTTCACCGCTGCCTCGAGCTGCGCCACCCGCTTGCTCACCACGCTCTTGCCGACGCCGAGCTCGCCGGCGGCGGCACTCACGCTCGCCAGCTCGGACACCTTTACGAAGGCCGCGAGCATGTCGGTGGAGATGGCCATTGTTTCCAGTTCGCGGACAACCGGTTCGCAGTGAAGCAGCTTCCTTGATGCAGATCAATCCGGGAGACTGCGACACGCGGCAAGCGACCGCGCCACGACCCTTACAGGAGACAAACGATGATCACGATCCACGCCGACCCCATCACGGTCAACTGCCGCAAGGTGCTGGCCGGCCTCGACCTGATGGGCGTGCCGTACGAGCTCAAGCATGTCGACTACTTCAAGGGCGAGCAGAAGTCGCCCGAGTACCTGGCGATCAACCCGAACGCGTCGATCCCTGCGATGACCGACGGCGACTACACGCTGTGGGAGTCGAACTCCATCCTGCAGTACGCCGCCGACATGAACGGCAAGGAAGCCTTCTACCCGAAGGACGTCAGGACGCGCTGCGACATCAACCGCTGGCTGCAGTGGGAGGGTTCGCACTGGTTCCCGAGCTGCTACGTCTTCCTTGTCGAGAACTGCGTCAAGCCGCTGCTTGGCGGCGCGGCCGACCCGGCGGTGCTCGACGCGCAGCAGGCGAACTTCCACAAGCTGGCCGGCATCCTGGACGCTCGCCTGGCCGCGAACCGTTGGGTCGCCGGCACGCCGGGCCCGACGATCGCCGACATCGCGCTGGCCGCGCCGATGCACCTGCACGGCTGGCAGAAACTGCCGCTGGCTGACCACCCGAACCTGCGCCGCTGGATGGGCGACATCGAGGCGCTGCCGAGCTGGCAGAAGACGTGGGTCGGCGAGGGCTTCACCACCCGGAAGGCGGCCTGACCGTGAAGCCCGACCCGCGCGACGTTCGCGCGACGATGAATTACACCGTCGACAACGGCACATCCCCCGACTACTACTTCTACGAGCCGGACCCGGGCACCCGGCTGAACCCGCCGGGCACCGACGTGCGCGAGGTGCTGGTCGAGAACGGCTGGCCGCGCGCGGGGCAGTTCCGCGCCGACCGGCAGGGTTTCGAGATCCACCCGTTCGGCGCGCGCTTCGAGCAGTTCGACGACGACGACTC
>JBILSW010000238.1:0-5320 GCA_044371895.1 Rubrivivax sp. | reverse complement strand
GGCCACGCGCTTCGTGGCCGACTTCATCGGCAACGTCAACCTGATGAACGGCACGCTCGACGAAGACGAGGCCGACCACTGCGTGGTGGGCAGTGCCGACTGCCGGCACTACGTGGGCCACGGCATCACCGGCACCCAGGGCATGGCCGTGACGGTGGCCTTGCGTCCCGAGAAGATCCACCTCTCGCGCCACCGCCCGCTGGGCGAAGACGGGCAGCCCGACCCCTACAACTCGGCGCAAGGCACCATCAAGGAGATGTCCTACTTCGGCAGCTACACCGTGTTCCACGTGCAGCTGGGCAGCGGCGCCATCCTGAAGGTGAGCATGGCCAATACGCAGCGTCACCGCGACGACGCCTTCACCTGGGGCGATACCGTCTGGGCGCACTGGTCGCGCTCGGCCCATGTGGTGCTGACGCAGTGAGTCCGGCATGAACGCGGCGCCGATGAACGCCTTCCAGCGGCTGGTGGTCAGCACCTTCGGCGGGCGCGTGCTCGTCATCGCGCTGCCCTTCCTGTTCCTGCTGCTGTTCTTCATGGCGCCGTTCTTCATCGTCGGCAAGATCAGCGTCTCCGAGATGGAGGCCGTCACCTTCAAGGACCTGGTCACCTGGTCCGAGGGCGTATTGACGATCTCACTAAAGTTCGGCACCTACCAGTTCATCGCGGCCGACCCGCTGTACTGGCAGACCTACGTCAACAGCCTGCAGTACGCGGGCGCGACGACGCTGCTGTGCCTGTTCATCGGCTACCCGTTTGCCTACTTCATGGCGCGGGCGAAGAGCACCATCCAGCCGGCACTGCTGATGTTGGTGATGCTGCCTTTCTGGACCAGCTTCCTGCTGCGCGTGTACTCGTGGCGCGGCCTGCTCGCCGACGGCGGCTGGGTGGCCGAGGTCGTCGTTGCACTCGGGCTCGACCGTGTGCTGTACGCCCTGGGAATGATCAGCGCGCCCGGAAACCTGATGCACACGCCGTTCTCGCTGGTTCTGGGCATGACGTACACCTACCTGCCGTTCATGATCCTGCCGCTGTACAGCAACCTCGCGAAGATGGACCTTCGCTTGCTGGAGGCCGCGGCCGACCTCGGCGCCACGCCCTGGACGGCGTTCTGGAAGATCACCGTGCCGCTGTCCAAGGCCGGTATCATCGCCGGCAGCATGCTGGTGTTCATCCCGTGCATCGGCGAATTCGTGATCCCCGAGTTGCTCGGCGGCCCCGAGACGCTGATGATCGGCCGCGTGCTCTGGGACGAGTTCTTCAGCAACAACGACTGGCCGATGGCCTCGAGCGTGGCCGTGGTGATGATCCTTCTGATCATCGTGCCGCTGGCCATCTTCAACAAGTACCAGGCCGAGGCGGCCGAGAAGCGATGAAGGCCGCGAGCTTCAATCGCTGGTTCGGATGGGGCTGGCTCGCTGCTGGGTTCTTCTTTCTGTACCTGCCGATCGTCGCGCTGGTCATCTTCTCGTTCAACGACTCGCCGATACCGAACGTCTGGCGCGGCTTCACGCTGAAGTGGTACGAGGCGCTCTTGCGCGACGATGAGATGCTCTCCGGCCTGTGGCTGAGCTTCAAGATCGCGTTGCTCACCGCCTGCGGCTCGGTGGTGCTGGGCACGCTGGCGGCGTTCGCACTCGTCAAGTACAAGCGCTTCAAGGGGCGCACGCTGTTCTCGGGCATGGTCAGCGCGCCGCTCGTGATGCCCGAGGTGGTGGTGGGGCTGAGCCTGCTGCTGATGATGGTCAGCGTGCAGCGCGCTTTAGGCTTCCCTGAGCGGGGCATGTTCACCATCTGGCTCGGCCACCTGCTGCTGGGCATGGCCTACGCCACCGTGGTGGTGCAGGCGCGGCTGCAGGACCTGAATCCCCAGCTCGAGGAAGCCGCCATGGACCTTGGTGCCAGGCCGCACCATGTGTTCTGGCTGGTCACCCTGCCCATGATCGCGCAGAGCCTGGTATCGGCCTGGCTGCTGACCTTCACGCTGAGCCTGGACGACGTCGTGCTGTCGGCCTTCCTGTCGGGGCCGGGCTCGACGACGATGCCGCTGGTGATCTTTTCGAGGGCACGGCTGGGGCTGAACCCCAGCGTCAACGCCGTGGCCACGGTGATCGTCGTCGTGGTGGCCGTGGGCGTCGTGCTTGCGAGCTACCTCATCGCGCGCGGAGAACGCCGCCGCCAGCAGGAAATGGCCGCCGCCGCCCGCGGCTGAGCCCCCGATCGAAACCACACCCGAGCGAGGAGAACCCATGACCCGCCATTGCCCCCCCACCGTGCTCCGCGCCGTCGCCGCCGCGGCCGCCCTCGTCGCCGCCGCGCTGCCCGCGGCCGCGCAGGGCAACGACGCGCTGCTCCAGGAGATCAAGGCGCTGCGTGACCGTGTCGAGCAGCTCGAGCGGCAGGTGCGCGCCCAGCCGGCTTCACCCAAGCCTGGTGAGTGGGGCATGACGCCCGAGCAGGCGCGCGAGCTCAACCGCATCGCCGTCAAGACCGAGGCGCTGCAGGACAACTTCTCCGACCAGGGCTTCAAGGGCCTGAAGATCAGTGGCCAGATCGACCCCACCTACATCGTCAACCGCCGCCAGAACGACCGTACGTTCGTCTTCCTGAACAACGGCGACGCGCGCTACACCTACGACAACAGCTACTTCGGAATGGCCGTCATCGACTTCGAGAAAGAGACCGAAGGCGGCACCAAGTGGAAGCTGACCCTGGCGCCCGAGCGTGGCACCGGTGCGGTGGCCAACAGCCGTTCGATAGTGCACGAGGCCTCGGTGTCATTGCCGCTGTCGGACCTGCAGACGCGCCTGTGGCTGGGCCAGATCCCCGACTGGACGGGCTACGAGATCACGCTGCCGGCCGGCAACAAGCTGATCACGCACAACCTGCTGTTCGACTTCATGGCGCCCACGTCCTACACCGGCGCCGTGCTCGACATCACGCGCGGCAAGTGGTGGAGCCGGGTCGGCCTGGCCAACTTCAACAGCGCGCGCCAGAGCCCGGGCAACAACACGCCGGTATTCGTCTACCGCGTCGACTACTCCAAGGGCGAGTTCTCGGGCTTCGGCTTCAGCGGCGTGCACGGCAAGATCCCCAACTTCGCGGCCGGCGGCACCTACTTCGGCGACACCGGCGACGTCGATCCCGTCACCGGCGACCCCGTCCTCGGCGACGTGCCCTTCGCCGCGGTCGGCAAGAACACCATGGCCAACCTCTTCGAGGTCGACGCCTTCTTCACGCGGGGCGATTGGAGCCTGTTTGGCCAGGTCAGCTTCGGCCAGCAGAAGGGTGCTGCCATCTACAACAGCGACGGCCAGCTCCGCGACGCGCGCTGGTGGGGCCTGTCAAGCACGGCCGCCTACAAGCTCACGCCGCGCCTGGAAGGCGTGCTGCGCGCCGACTACATCGCCAACAAGAAGAACGGCGGCGGCCTGCTGGGCTATAGCTTCGACGACAACATCAACGGCATCGGCCGCGGCCTGGATGCCGACGGCAACTACGCCAAGGGCGCGAGCATCGGCAGCAACCGCTGGGCGCTCACGCTGGGCATGAACTACCTCTACGACGAGAACACCATCGTCAAGTTCGAAGTGCGCCAGGACGGCGCCAGCCAGCCGGTGTTCTACGACACCAAGAGCAGCCGTTACTACAAGAGCAACACGCTGCTTGGCGCCTCGGTGGTGGTGAGCTTCTGATGGCCGCGGCGGCGGTGGACTGGGCGGCGCGCGCCGCGGCGCTGTCCATTGACGGCCGCGCCGTCATCGACGGCCAGCGGCGCGAGGCCGCCAGCGGCCAGACCTTCGACTGCATCAGCCCCATCGACGGCCGCGTGCTGGGCCCGGTGGCGCGCGGTGCGGCTGCCGACGTGGACGCCGCCGTGGCCAGCGCCCGCGCCGCCTTCGAAGACCGCCGCTGGTGCGGCAAGGCGCCGGCGGCGCGCAAGAAGATCCTGCAGCGTTTCGCCGAGAGGATCCTTGGCGCGCGAGACGAGCTTGCGCTGCTCGAGACGCTGGACATGGGCAAGCCCATCCAGCACGCGCTGGCGGTGGACGTGCCCAGCACCGCGCGCACCATCGCCTGGTACGCCGAGGCGGTGGACAAGGTCTACGACGAGATCGCGCCCACGCCGGCCACGGCGCTGGCCTTGATCACGCGCGAGCCGGTGGGGGTGGTGGGCGCCATCGTGCCCTGGAACTACCCGATGATCATGGCCGCCTGGAAGCTGGGGCCGGCGCTGGCAGCCGGCAACTCGGTGGTGCTCAAGCCCAGCGAGAAGAGCCCGCTGACGGCGCTGCGCCTGGCGGAGCTGGCCGTCGAGGCCGGGCTGCCGCCCGGTGTGTTCAATGTAGTGCCCGGCTACGGCCCCGAGGCCGGCGAGGCGCTGGCGCTGCACATGGACGTCGACGCGCTGGGCTTCACCGGCAGCACGCGCACTGGCCGCCGCATGCTGGAGTACGCCGGCCGCAGCAACCTCAAGCGCGTGTTCAACGAGCTCGGCGGCAAGAGCGCCTTCCTCGTGTTCGACGACTTCGCCGACGTCGAGCGCGCCGCGCAGACGGTGGCCGCGAGCCTGTTCTTCAACCAGGGCGAGAGCTGCAACGCGCCCTCGCGCGTGCTGGTCCACGAATCGATCGCGAAGCACTTCACCGAGATCGTGGCCGCCGAGGCGCCGCAGTACGCGCCGGGCCACCCGCTGGACCCGGGCACCGTGCTCGGCGCCCTCGTCGACGAGCCGCAGATGAGCACCGTGCTGCGCTACATCGAGGCCGGCAGGACCGAAGGCGCGCGCGTGGTGGCCGGCGGCCGGCGTGTGCGGCAGGACAGCGGCGGCTACTACGTCGAGCCCACGGTGTTCGACGGCGTCGTCAACCACATGACGATCGCACGCGAAGAGATCTTCGGCCCGGTGATGGGCATCCTCACCTTCAAGACCGAGGCCGAGGCGGTGGTCATCGCCAACGCCAGCGCCTACGGCCTGCAGGCCAGCGTCTGGAGCGACAACCTCAACCGCGCCCACCGCGTGGCGCGCGCGCTGCGCGCCGGCACGGTGCACGTGAACCAGTACGACGAAGACGACCTCACCGTGCCCTTCGGCGGCGTCAAGCAAAGCGGCAACGGCCGCGACAAGAGCCTGCATGCCTTCGACAAGGTGACGGAGCTGAAGACGACCTGGATCCGAATCGATCCGGCATGACCCCCCACTCCGTTCGGGCTGAGAGCGTGAGAGTTTTTCCCCGCGCCAGTCTTGCCGTTTGGCATGCAACTGGCTTACTCTGGGCTATGAGTCAAGACGAACACCAGGGCGAGGCGGCGGGCGGTC
>JBILSW010000237.1:0-5333 GCA_044371895.1 Rubrivivax sp. | reverse complement strand
TCGGCGTGCTCGACGGCGCTGACGTTGCCCTGCTCCAGCAGCACCGTCTCGCCGTCGGGTGCCACCAGCACCGCGCCGAAGGGGTGCCGGCCCTGGGCCAGCGCCTCCCGCGCCACTCCGTTGGCGGCGCGCAGGTGGCGCAGCGTCTGCTCGTGCGTCAGCGGCATCGCGCGGCCGTCAGTGGTTCTGCGAGCCGCGGTGCGCCCAGCCCGTGGTGCGCTGCTCGATCCAGCTGAACAGCTCGTACATGGCCATGGCCATGGCGCCGATGGTCACCAGCCCCGCAAAGGCCAGCGGCATGCGCTGCTGGCTGCCGGCGCTCTGCATCAGGTAGCCGATGCCGCTGTCGCCGGCGGTCATCTCGGCCAGCACGGTGCCCACGAAGGCCAACGTGATGGCGATCTTCAGCGAGCCGTAGAAGTACGGCATCGAGCGCGGCAGGCCCACCTTCACCAGCACGTCCCAGCGCTTGGCGCCCAGCACGCGCAGCACGTCTTCGAGCTCGGGCTCCAGCGTCGCCAGGCCGGTGGCGATATTCACGGTGATGGGGAAGAAGCTGATGAGGAACGCGGTGAGGATGCCGGGGCCCAGGCCGATGCCGAACCACACCACGAGTATGGGCACCACGGCGGCCTTGGGCACTGCGTTGAAGGCCACCATCAGCGGGTACAGCGCCGTGTAGGCCAGCCGGCTGCTGCCGACGAGGAAGCCCAGCAGCACACCCACCACGATGCTCAGGCCGAAGCCCAGCATCGTCACCCAGAAGGTCTTCCAGGCTGCCTCAAGCAGCGGGCCCTTGAACTCGATGAACTGCTGGCCGATCTGCCAGGGGCTGGGAAAAATGAAGTCGGGGATCTTGAACCCCACGACGATGAGCTGCCACAGCAGCAGTGCGATGGCCAGCACGATCAGCGGCGACCAGCGTTCGACGTTCTTGCTCACGACCATGATGCGGTGTCCCCCTGCCCTACTGCGGCACCGCAGCGCCGGCCTTGCCGATCGGGTGGCGATAGGCGCCGATGTGCCCGCGCAGTTCGTGCACGATGTCGGTGAAGTGCGGCGTGTAGGTGACCTCCAGGTCGCGCGGGCGCGGCAGGTCGATCTCGCGCTTGACCACAAAGCGGCCGGGGCTGCGGCTCATGCAGTAGACGGTGTCGGCCAGGAAAACGCTCTCGCGCAGGTCGTGCGTGACGAGGATGACGTTGAACCTCTGCGCTGCGTGCAGGTCGCGCAGCGCGCACCAGAGCTCCTCGCGCGTGAAGGCGTCGAGCGCGCCGAAAGGCTCGTCGAGCAGCAGCATCTTGGGCTCGTGCACCAGCGCACGGCAGATGCTGGCGCGCTGCTGCATGCCGCCGCTGAGCTGCCAGGGGAACTTGTCCTCGTAGCCGCCCAGGCCCACGCTCTGCAGCAGCGCGCGCGCCTTGGCCTCGAACTCCTTCTTCTTCGCCTTGTACTGGCTGCGGTAGGGCTCGACGATCTCCAGCGGCAGCATCACGTTCTGCACCGTGGTGCGCCAGGGCAGAAGGCTCGGCGCCTGGAAGGCCATGCCGGTGATCTTCAGCGGGCCGGTCACCTCCTGACCGTCGATGAAGACGGTGCCCTTGCTCGGCCGGCGCAGGCCGGTGGCCAGCTTCATGAAGGTGCTCTTGCCACAGCCCGAGGGGCCGACGATGGCGATGAACTCGCCTTCGGTCACCTGCAGGCTGATGTCCTCGACGGCGAACTGGCCCTGGGCGAGCAGCTCGTCGTTGTAGGCGAGCCAGACGTTGCGGAAGTCGACGAAACTGCTCATCGGGCCTGTGCCTCCGGGCAAGCAAAGGGATTTCGGGATGCGTGCCGGCCCACGTGCAGGACGGGTTTCGCTGATCGGACCCGGCACCGCCGCGACAGGCTGGAGACAATCACCGGATGCAAAGCACTCGCTCCTGTCACCCTGGACACCGCGCGACCTGCGCCGCGGCGCTGTGGCTGCTCGCCGGCACCGAGGCCGCGGCGCTCGAATCGGCCCCCATCCTGAGCGGCCATGCGTGGCGCGAGCAGGCTCACTGGCGCATCGCGGTGTCGCCCTATACCCAGCATTTCCGCACCAGCGACGAGCACCAGCGCGTGGTGGCCTTGGCGCTGGAGCGGCAGCGCAAGGACGGCTGGCTTGCCGGCGGCTCGCACTTCACCAACTCCTTCGGGCAGCCCAGTGCCTACCTGTACCTGGGGCGCCGGGTCGACCTGCCCTTCGGCCCTCCCGGGCTGTTCGGGCAGATCAGCGGCGGCCTGCTGTACGGCTACCGCGGGCGCTTCGAGGACAAGGTGCCGTTCAACAACAACGGCTTCTCGCCGGGCGCGCTGTTCACGCTGGGCTGGCAGATCGACCGCCGCAACGCGGCCGCCGTGCACCTGCTGGGCGATGCCGGCCTCATGCTGCAGCTCTCCTGGGACTGGCGCTGACAGGCAAGACACCGGCATCGTCCTCGGGCTGGACCGGCCGGCTCAGCGCCGCGCGGGCGGCAGGATGTTCAGCTCGGCCTTGGCGGGCAGCAGCGCGTCCGTCCACACGGCGGTGGGGTCGATGCGCGTCCGGGTGCCGAAGGCGTCGGAGACCTGCGAGGCCATCAGCGACAGTCGACCGGGGTTGACGACGCCGAAGCCCTCGGCCCGCGCGTCGGGGCTTGCCACCACGGCGTCGATAGCCATGCGCAGACGGCGCTTCTCGAGGTCGACGTTGATGATGCCGTCGCGGGCCTTCACGTAGTCGATCGAGGCGTCGGGGTTGGCGATGACCTCCTTGGCGCCCTTGAGGAAGGCGCTCAGGAAGGCCTTCACCGCAGCCGGGTTCTCCTTTATGAGCTTCGGGCTCGCGATGATGGCGTTGCCGTAGAGCTTCACGCCGTGGGCGGGGTAGGGCATGACGACGATGTCTTCCGTCTTGATGCCGCGCGCCTCGAGGTTGAGCAGGCTGGTGAAGGAGAAGCCGGTGATGGCCTCGATGTCGCCGCGCACCAGCATGGTCTCGCGCAGCGGCGGATCCATGCTCGTCCACTGCACACCGCTGATGTTGTTGGCCTTCGCGAAGATCGGGAAGGCCTTGCGGCCGGCGTCGAAGCCGGGGGCTCCGAGCTTGCGACCGTTCAGGTCGGACGGCTTGGCGATGCCGCTCTTCTTGAGCGCCAGCACCGCAGCCGGGGTGTTGTTGTAGACCATCATCACCGCGATCGGCTTGTTGGGCGCGTCGGGGTTGTTGGCGTGGAACTCCATCAGCGCCGCCATGTCGGCGAAGCCCATGTCGTAGGCGCCGCCGGCCACGCGGGTGACCGTGCCGCCGCTGCCGTTGCCGGCGTCGATGGTCACGTCCAGGCCCGCGGCCTTGTAGTAGCCCTTGGCGGCACTGGCCAGGAACAGCGCGGCCGGCCCCTCGAAGCGCCAGTCGAGCTGGAACTTGATCGGCGTCTGCGCCTGGGCGGCCAGCGGCGCGGCGAGGACGGCCGCGACGGCCAGGACAGCGGCGCGGCGGGTGAGGGTGACCAAGGACATGACGTTGCTCCGTGAGAGGTTTCTGTAGGGAAAGCAAGAGTTCAACCGGCCGATTCTGCAAGTTCCATGCTCAGCGCTTGCTCGGGGCTTGCACCACGATGCAGCGACACGCGCCAGAGCACACCACGGCAGTGCGTTCATGCCGACAGCATGTCGAACAAGGTGCGCGCCACCACCTGCGTGGCGCGCCGCAGATCCGCCAGCACCAGGTGCTCGTCGGCGCGCTTGGCGTTGCTCTCCAGCACAGTGCGCGGGCCGGCGCCGTAGATGACGGCCGGCACGCCGTGCTCGCCGTACAGGCGCACGTCGGTGTACAGGGGCGTACCGCTCTCGGGGATGGGCTCGCCGAACACGGCCTGGCCGTGGCGCTGGATGGCGGCCACCAGCGGCGCGTTGCCGGGCAGCGGCTTCAGCGCGTGGGCCAGCAGCAGGCGCCGGATCTCGCAGCGCACGCCGGGCGACAGCGCAACCGCGGCCTCGATCAGCCCCCGCACCTCGGCCTCCACCGCGGCAGCGTCTTCCTCGGGGATCATGCGGCGGTCGAGCTTGATCATCACCTTGCCGGGCACGACATTGGTGTTGCTGCCGCCCTCGATGCGGCCCACGTTGAGGTAGGGGTGGGTGATGCCCGCGACGGCGCTGCGGCGCGTGCGCAGCACGCGGTTGTGCTCGTACAGCGCGGTCAGCAGGCGGTTGGCGGCCTGCAGCGCATCGACCCCCGTGTGCGGGTAGGCGGCGTGCGAGGCCAGGCCGTGCAGCGTCACCTCGAGCTGCAGGCAGCCGTTGTGCGCCGTGACCACCTGGTAACTGAAGCCGGCCGCGATGAGCAGGTCGGGTCGGGTCAGCTGCCGGCCGAGCAGCCACCCGGGGCCGAGCTCGCCGCCGAACTCCTCGTCATAGGTGAAGTGCAGCTCGACCGCGCCGCGGTTCACCAGGCCCAGCGACTCGAGCGCGCGCAGCGCGAAGGTGTAGGTCGCGAAGTCGCTCTTGCTCACGGCAGCGGCCCGGCCGTAGAGCCGGCCGTCGGCGACTTCGCCGCCGTAGGGATCGTGCGTCCAGCCCTCGCCCGGCGGCACCACGTCGCCGTGGGCGTTCAGCGCGATGGTGGGGCCGCCCGAGCCAAAGCGGCGCCGGACGACCAGGTTGGTGATGCTGACCATGCCCTGCGCCGCCACGGCGTCGGCGGGCACCGGGTGCCGCTCGGCGGCGTAGCCCATGGCCGCCAGCAGCCCGGCCGTGCGTTCGGCGTGTGGCGCGTTGTCGCCAGGCGGCGTGTCGGTGGGCACGCGCACCAGTTCCTGCAGGAAGCGCACCTGCTCGTCGAAGTGCCGGTCGATCCAGGCGTCGAGGCGGTCGTGGGGGGATTCGCTCATGCGGCTTCGGCGGCGAGTTGCTCGAGCAGGTGGCGGAAGGCCGCGACGCACAGCTCGGCGTCGTGGGTGCTGATGGTTTCCAGCGGGTTGTGGCTGATGCCGGCGTTGCCGCCGCGCAAGAACAGCATGGCCTGCGGCATGGCCTCGTGCAGCTTCATCGCATCGTGCCCGGCGCCGCTGGGCATGCGGTGCACCGGCAGCCCCAGGGCCTGCACCGCCCGCTCCCAGCGCGCCTGCCACGCCGGGTGGCTGGGCGCGGCCGCGGCCGTGAGCGTCGGCTCCAGCGTGAAGGTCAGGCCGCGGCGGCGGCAGATGGCCTCGAGCTCGTTCGTCACGTCGGCCGCCAGCGCGTCGCGGGCGGCGTCTGTGGTGGCCCGCAGGTCCAGGCTGAAGCGGCAGCGGCCGGGCACCACGTTGATCGAGCCATTGGGCACT
>JBILSW010000236.1:0-5354 GCA_044371895.1 Rubrivivax sp. | reverse complement strand
CCAAGGGCCAAGGGCCGCTCCGTGATCGCGAAGGCCCCCTGGGTCAGATCCCCTCAAGACCGCTCATCAACAGCTTGGTCGTGAGTTCGGCCACGTCCTCCAGTGAAAACGGGCCCTTCGCGTCGAACCAGGTGTAGGTCCAATTGATCGAGCCGAAGGCGATCATGGTCAGCGCCGTCGTTTGGTGCTTGCGCAGGTTGATCGCCGGATTCACGGCCAGTATCAGCTCACGCAGCACCTGCGCGTAGGCGCGCTCCAAGGTGCGTATCTCTGAGCGCTGCTCGTCGGGCAACAGGTTCATCTCGGAGAACAGCACGGCGTGATTGATGCGGTACTCGGCATAGATGCGCAGGCATTCGAGCACGAAGGCATGCAGGCGCTCACGGGCATCGGCGTGCTTGTCGACTGCAGCGCGTACGCGCAATGCGGCCAGTACCAGGAACTCATGCAACAGCGTGAACAGCACCGTTTCCTTGTTCGGAAAATAGTGATAGATCCACGCCTTGGACGATGAATGGCAGGCCTTCGCAATCTCGGCGATCGACGTCCGGTGGAAGCCCTGCCGCGCAAACAGTTCGGCTGATCGGTCCAGTATCAGCTGGCGCTTGTCGTCATGGTCCTTTGCTCGCACCCCCACCATGGGCCGCCTCCTCGAGTCGAGCTCGATTATCAGCCATGACTGAAACGATCGTTCAAGGGAATACGACGAGGGTCTGACGGGTTGGCCGCGCCGGTGCGTTGAGAAGCCTGTGAGTGCTGTCCAGCCAAACTGTCAAGAACCTCTGCGCCGTGAGCAGCGGGGCTCCACCTTGTGGCTCATCGGCTGCAGCGGTCCGGTGAACGCACTCTCGCAGCCCGTGCGTCGGGCTCTGGTCGACGGCGTAAGCGCAGGCGAGGCAGATCCTTCGGTGCAGGCCATCGTCATCAGCTGCGAAGGCCGCACCTTCTTCGCCGGGGCCGATCTGGTCGAACTGGAGCGGGGCTTGCAGCCGCCCGGCCTGCTGGAGCTCGTCACGGCCTGCGAGGACGCCAGCAAGCCCGTCATCGCGGCACTGCACGGCACGGTGTTCGGCGGCGGTGTGGTCGTGGCCTATGCCTGCGACCACCGCATCGCTGCCCAGGGCACGCGCTTCGCGATGCCCGAGGTCGGACTTGGCCTGCTGCCCACGTTCGGGGGTACTCAGTACCTGCCGCGACTGCTGGGCATCGAAGCCACCCTGCAGCTGGTGATTGACGGTGCCGAATGGGACACCACCCGCGCGATGGCTGCCGGGCTGGTCGACGGCGTGGTGCCGCTCGACGAACTGCAACTGGCCGCCGACTCAGCGTCGCGGAAAGGTCTGCCCAAGCGACGCGTCCGTGATGCGCAGGCGCACCTGCATGAACCGGAAGCACAAGGCCAGGCGCTCGCAGCCCGGCGCCTCCTCCTGGACGCAGTAGCGCCGGACTTCGAGGCGCCCAGAACCTGCCTGCAGGTCATCGAGAGCGGGCTGCAGCAGCCGCTGACCGACGCCTTGCTGCACGAGCACAAGGCTTTCCTTGAGATGCTGGCCTCAGCGCAATCACGTCGCCTGCGTGGTCTCTTCTTCGCCGAACGCGCCCTTCGGCGTGGTGGTTTCGACCGCCCGGCGGTGGAGGCCCGGCTGCGTGCCGTAGGGCCGAAACCTGCAGCCCTGCTGCCGGCCAGTCGCGCGCTGTTGCGGGAGGCCGCCGTGCCCGACGCCAAGACGCTGGACGCCCTGCTCGTGGCGGTCTTCGGCCTGCCGCGACACCAGCCCAGCCTCATCCATGAGTTGCTGGAGGCCTCCGCTTGAACTTCGAGTTCCCCGAAGACTGCACAGCCATCGCCACTGAATTGCGGCGCGTGCTGGCCAAGGCTTGCCCGATGGACGAGGTGAAGCGCTGCCTGGATGAGCGTTGCGCCAGTGGTGCGACGTGGCGTGCGCTGGCGGAATTGGGCGTACTCGGCGCCACCGTGCCCGAGCGCTGGGGCGGCAGCGGCCTGACGCCGCTGCAACTGGCGACCTGCGCTCAAGAAATCGGCCGCGCCTGCGCACCGGTGCCCACGCTGGCAAGCACCTATCTCGCCACAGAGGCCTTGCTTATGGGTGACAGCGACGCGTTGCGCGGGCAGTGGCTGCCGGGCTTGGCCCGGGGTACGGTCGTCGGCAGCGTGGCATTGACCCCAGGCGCGCTGCGCTGCAGTGCAGGCCAGGTGACGGGCCGTCTGCAACGTGTGGCCGCAGGCGCTGCCGCAACCTTCGTGATCGCGGCCTGCGACAGCGTGCTGCTGTGCATCGACCTTGCGGGGCCCGGCGTCACTCGCCGCGAGCTGCGGGTGCTCGACCCGGGCTCACCCCTGGCCGACATCGATCTTGACGGCGTACCGTCAGCGGTCCTCGGCGCCGCGCAGTCCCTTGACAGCCTGCTCGACCGCGCAGCAGCCTTCCTGGCGTTCGAGCAGCTGGGCGGCGCGGACCGGGCGCTTGAGATGGCGCGCCACTACGCGCTGCAGCGCCGCACCTTCGGCCGTGTAGTGGCGTCGTACCAGGCCATCAAGCACAAGCTGGCCGACATGTGGGTCATGAACGAGCTTGCCCGCGGGCATGCCTACCACGCGGCCTGGGCGCTGGCCCACAGCCCGCAGTCGCTGCCGCTGGCCGCAGCCGGCGCACGGGTGGCGGCCAGCGCGGCCTTCGAGCAGGCATCACACGAGAACCTGCAGGTGCACGGCGGTGTCGGCTACACCTGGGAAGCCGACTGCCACCCGCTGTACAAGCGATCGCTGTCCACCTCGCTGGCGCTGGGTGCGCCGTCGGTCTGGCGGCGCCGCATCGTCAAGCACCTGGCCGCGGCACGCGGAGGCCACGATGGATTTTGACGACACCCCCTCCGAGGCAGCCTTTCGCGTCGAAGTGCGCGCCTGGCTTGAAGCAAACGCCGAACCCAAGCGCCACGCACGCGACTTCGTTGGCGACGGCTTGCCACCGCATGAACGTCTGGCTGCAGCCCGCGCCTGGCAGGCCAGGAAGGCCGCAGCAGGCTATGCAGCCGTGACCTGGCCGCGAGAGTTGGGTGGCTTGGGCGGCACCGCGGTGCAGCAGCTGATCGTGCGCCAGGAGGAGAGCCGCTTTCGCAGCAGCTTTGGCATCTTCGAGATCGGCCTGGGCATGTGCCTGCCCACCTTGATGGCCTATGGCAGCGAAGCGCACAAGGCACGCCGCATCCGGCCGGGCCTGTACGGCGAGGAGATCTGGTGCCAGATGTTCAGCGAACCGGCGGCCGGTTCGGACGTGGCCGGCGTACTGACCCGGGCCCGGCCCGAAGGCCAGCACTGGGTGGTGAACGGCCAGAAGGTATGGACCACGGGCGCGCAGTTCTCCGACTTCGGCCTTCTCCTTGCGCGCACCGACCCCACAGCGCCCAAGCACGCCGGACTGACGATGTTCTTCGTCGACATGAAGAGCCCCGGGATCGAGGTGCGCCCCATCCGCCAGATGGACGGCGACAGCGAGTTCAACGAGGTGTTCCTGACCGACGTGCGTGTGCCCGATGACCAGCGGCTGGGCGCAGTGGGTGCGGGCTGGAAGGTGGCGTTGACGACGTTGATGCACGAACGCCTGTCAGTCGGCGCCGAGATCGGGCTGCTCAACTTCGACGCGCTGTGGTCGGTGGTGCAGCGCGCCGGTTGTCTGGACGAGCCGCTGGCGGTCGAGCACCTGGCTGATGCCTGGGTTGCCGAAGAGGGGCTGCGGCTGCATCACTGTCGCAGCCTGACCGCGTTGTCGCGTGGCGGCACGCCGGGGCCTGAGCAGTCCATCGCCAAGCTGGTGAAGGCGACGCTGGCGCAGCGCATGGCCACTTTCGCGCTGCAGCTGCGCGGCGAAGCGGGTCGGGTGGGCGACGACGACCCCACCTCGGACCCGCACGTCGTCGAACGCACCTGGACCCGTGCCGCCGCCATGCGCATCGCCGGAGGCACCGACGAGATCCTGCGCAACATCATTGCCGAGCGCGTGCTCGGCCTTCCCGAGGAAGCCCGGCTGGACAAGGGCATCCCTTTCAACGAGATACCGCGATGAGAGTGTTTCTGACTGCTGACATCGAAGGGGTGGCGGGCATCGCCCACTTGCCTTCCACCGGGCCGGGGCGCTTCGACTACGAGGCCGGCCGCCGCTGGATGACCGCCGAGGTGGTTGCCGCCTGCGAGGCCGCGCGGCGCGCCGGCGCCACCGAGGTGCTGGTGACCGATGGCCATGGCAGCGCGCACAACATCCTGTTCGACCAGTTGCCGGACTTCGCGCGCCTGATCCGGTCGTGGCCACGACCGCTGGTGCAGATGCAGGGCATAGACGATGGCCACTTCGACGCCGTCGTGTTCATCGGTCACCACGCCAGCGCGGTGGCCATGGACGGCGTGCTGGCGCACACCTTCGTGCTGGCCTTCCGAGACGTGCGCGTCAACGGCGTTTCGCAGAGCGAAACCACGCTCAACGCGATGCTCGCTGCGCACTACGGCGTGCCGGCGGTGTTCACGTCAGGCGACGATGCCTACATCGCACACTGCCGCGAACGCCTGCCGGGCATCGAAACGGTGGTCACGAAGAAGACCAGCGGCTTCACCTCCATCGACAGCCTGAAGCCCGCGGTGGCGCAACGCCTGATCGGCGAAGGCGTGGAACGCGCACTCAGGCGCCTGTCAGACTTCGCGCCGATGGAATTGCCGCGCAGCTTTGACGTGGAGATCGACTTCTCCGACCGCAGCCAGCCCGAGATGTGGGCCTGGCTGCCTTGGTGCGAGCGGCGCGGCCCGCGCACCATCGGCTGGAAGTTCGCGTCCATGCCCGAGGTGATGCGGCTGATCGGTTTCGCTTCCTTCTACCAGAGCCACGGCGTGCCGCGCTACGGCGAGGGCACACCTTGATGGAGGTCATCGCATCTCTTTAGAAGATTGCACGGTGGCCGCTGACAAAGCCGTCACCAGCGCGATGCGGCGTCCAGGAAGGCAGGGATTCGTGCCGCGCCCGAATCAGGTAGACCGGTGGTTTCGACTACCCGAAGGGTGTCACTCCAATCTCCGCGGAACGTTCCGGTTCAACGTCGAGCGGTATGCCGACGTCCCGGTCAAACGCTCCGCCGGAAGTGCCACGACCAAGTCGGCCCGGTGATGCCTGCCGGTTGTGCGGGCGTGGACCGAATGTCGGCAAGGTGGCTGTCTGCTGACCTTCACCAGCGACTGCTCACCGGCGGCCAACGACCCATCGGCGACATCCACGGCGTCGAACTCGTTGCCCTGAAGCTGCCGGTCCCTCGCGCAAGAACTTCGTTCGCGCTGAGCGTGATCCCCGATCGTC
>JBILSW010000235.1:0-5365 GCA_044371895.1 Rubrivivax sp. | reverse complement strand
CCGCACCCGGACCTTCAGTTCATCGGGGATTGTCACCGTGCGCAGCTCGGTGGTGGTGGTCGGGTGCGTGTTGCAGCGCTCCCCCGGCGCTGCCGTGCAACTGCAGGTGTCGGTGCTGGTCACGACCGGCTGCGGCCTGATGAAGACCACGTAGCAGGTGAGCCCCCCCGCCCCAGTCACCTCCTGAAACCGCACGCTGACAAAAGCCGACCTCGCCACGGCTTCTGAGCGGGCCAGCTGCAGGTCGGTCGCCAGCTGCGCATGGATGCTGCGCAGCCGCTGCGTGACGATGTACTCGCTGAACGACGGCGCGGCCAGGCCCAGGATGATCACGGCGATGGCCACGACGACCATCAGCTCGATCAGCGTCAGGCCGGCGGCCCGGCGGGCCGACGGTTGGTTCGGTGCGCGCAGCCGGCTCATCGTCAGCGGCTCCAGCACACGTTGGTGGCCGCGAAGTCCGACGTGCCCAGGCTGCAGCCGTTGCAGCCGGCGTAGGTGATCTGCGCGCCCGTCACGCGCACCGCGAGCGTGCTGCAGGCGGTGTCAGCGGCCTGCGACTTGCCCGTCACGGCCACGGCCGACACCGTGTAGCCCGTGGCGCTGGTGTCGCTGAGCGCCACCGTGTACAGGCCGCCCGTCGTGGTGGCGGACAGACCGAGCCCCGGCGGTGACGCGGTGGGCGCCGCCGTCAGGTTGCTGCTGTATGCGGCGTTGTTGCTGCGCCAGCGTTCCTGGGCCTGCTGCACCGCCGTCAGCGCCGCGAAGGCCTCGGCGCGGCGGCTCTTGCGCAGCGAGTCGAGGAAGCTCGGCAGCGCCACCGCGGCCAGCAGGGCCAGCACCACGGCCACGATCAAGACTTCGACGAGGGTGAAGCCGGCGAGGGCGCGTCGGTGCGGCGGAGCGTGGCGGAACTGGTTCACGGCGCCATTGTGGGCGAGCCCGCCCAGCGCATGAACCGTCCGCCTGCCGTTCGTCGCCGCAGCGCAGCCGCTCGTCAACCACGCCCTCAAGTCGGGGGGTGCGGTTCAGCACGCCGGATGCCCCGCCACCCGGCCCGCGGGCGAGCAGGTGCGAACCCGGCCCATGATGTTGACCACGTGGTGCACGGCCCGCCCGTCGGCCAGCCGCAGCCGCAGCGTGCCGGTGGGTGTGACGGTGCCGCGCTCGGCGTCGAACAGCATCGAGGCCGACGAGCTGCTCAGCGCGACGCGGCCCGCCCCGGGCAGCGTGCCCACGCGCAGCGCTTGCGCGTCGCCGCTGCAGCTGGCGGCGCCGGCAGCGTCGCAGCTGCAGGCGCGGGCGGGCCCGGTGTGCACCACGTAGCAGGCCTGCGCCGCCGGCACCGCCAGACGCACCGGCCCGCCTTGCGCCACGGCCAGGCTGCGCGTCAGCCGCAGGTCGGTGGCCAGCTGGGCCGAGGCCGCTTCAAGGCTGCGGCGGTCGCGGGCGTCGCCCCAGCCGGGCAGCACGCTGCCGAGCAGCAGGCCGCTGATGGCCAGCACGATCATGGCTTCGACGAGGCTGGCGCCGAACTGGTGCCGACGGGGGGTGGACGACATGGCGGGAACTCCGGCAGGGCTGCGATGGCGGCCACTGTAGGAAGCGCCCTTCGGCCCCGCGTCCCCAGCGCGCGGGCCCGCGGCGAGGGCCCCCGGGCGGGGCCCCCGGCCGGGGGTGTGGGTTCAGATGTCGCGGATGAGCTGCCGGAACTCGTCGACGTCCTCGAACTGCCGGTACACCGACGCGAAGCGCACGTAGGCCACCTTGTCGATGCGCTTGAGCTCGCGCATCACCAGCTCGCCCAGGCGGGCGCTGGGCGTCTCGCGCGCGCCGCTGGCCAGCAGCTTGTCCTGGACTCGCTCTATGGCGGCGTCGATCTGCTCGACGCTCACGGGGCGCTTGCGCAGCGCCAGGCTCATGCTGGCGCGCAGCTTGGCGGGGTCGAAGTCGACGCGCGTGCCGTCCTTCTTGACGACGGACGGCATCTGGATGTCGCTGCGCTCGTAGGTGGTGAAGCGCTTCTCGCAGTGCAGGCAGCGGCGGCGGCGGCGCACCACGTCGCCCTCGTCGGACTCGCGGGTCTCGACGACCTGCGTGTCCTCGTGGGCGCAGAAGGGGCAGCGCACGGCGGGTCAGCCGGCCGACGACGGGCCGTCCCGAGGCGGCCGAGCCCCCTCGGGGGGCGGCGCGGCGGCGCAGCCGCAAGCCTGGGGGCTCATCGATAAACCGGGAAGTCGCGCGTCAGCGCCGCCACCTTGGCGCGCACCGCGGCCACGTTGGCGGCGTCGTGCGGGCGGTCCAGCACGTCGGCGATCAGGTGCGCCGTCTGGCGCGCCTGCTCTTCCCTGAAGCCGCGCGTCGTCATGGCCGGCGTGCCCAGGCGGATGCCGCTGGTGACCATGGGCTTCTGCGGGTCGTTCGGAATGCCGTTCTTGTTGCAGGTCATGTGGGCCTCGCCGAGGATGGCTTCGGCCTCCTTGCCGGTCAGGCCCTTGGGACGCAGGTCCACCAGCATCACGTGGCTCTCGGTGCGACCGCTGACGATGCGCAGGCCGCGCTCGATCAGCGTCTCGGCCAGCACGCGGGCATTGGCCACCACCTGCTGCTGGTAGGCCCTGAAGCCGGGCTGCAGCGCCTCGTGGAAGGCCACCGCCTTGCCGGCGATCACGTGCATCAGCGGGCCGCCCTGGATGCCGGGGAAGATGGCGCTGTTGACCTTCTTGGCGATGGCCTCGTCGTTCATCAGCACGATGCCGCCGCGCGGGCCGCGCAGGCTCTTGTGCGTGGTGCTGGTGACGACGTCGGCGTGCTGCACCGGGTTGGGGTAGACGCCGGCGGCGATCAGCCCGGCGTAGTGCGCCATGTCGACCATGAACACCGCGCCGACGGCCTTGGCCACGCGCGCGAAGCGCTCGAAGTCGATGCGCAGGCTGTAGGCGCTGGCACCGGCGATGATGAGCTTCGGCCGGTGCTCGTGCGCCAGGCGCTCCATCGCGTCGTAGTCGATGGCCTCGTTCGCGTCGAGCCCGTAGCTCACCACCTTGAACCACTTGCCGCTCATGTTCAGCGGCATGCCGTGCGTGAGGTGGCCGCCTTCGGCCAGGCTCATGCCCATGATGGTGTCGCCGGGCTGCAGCAGGCCGAAGAACACCGCCTGGTTGGCCTGGCTGCCGGAATTGGCCTGCACGTTGGCGAAGTTCGCGCCGAACAGGCGCTTCAGGCGCTCGATGGCCAGCGTCTCGACGACGTCGACGTGCTCGCAGCCGCCGTAGTAGCGCTTGCCCGGGTAGCCCTCGGCGTACTTGTTGGTGAGCTGGCTGCCCTGCGCGGCCATCACCGCCGGGCTGGTGTAGTTCTCGCTCGCGATGAGCTCGATGTGTTCTTCCTGGCGGCGGTTCTCGGCCTGCACGGCGGCCCAGACCTCGGGGTCGACGGCGGCAAGGGTGGACGTGGAACGGTCGAACATGGCAGTCCTCTTCAGGAAGAAGGGCCAACGGGTGCCCGCCAACGCCCGCGGTGAACGGGGGGAGCGGCACGGCCGAGGGCTGCCCAGGCGAACGGCAAACGCCGGCCGGGCAGTGGCCGCCGGGCCGGCCTGCGCTTCCTGGTGGTCGTCCACCTCGGGGCCGGGCGGCCCCTATCGCCAGTCGCGCAGGGCGCCAGTGTAGCGCCGGGGGTCAGCGCATCAGCGCGACGCGCTCCACGCTGCCCTTGGGCACCGAGGCCGGCGCGGCCGCGGGCGTTGGCTGGGCGGGCGCCGCGGCGTCGATCGGGCCGGCCACCGCGTCACGCGCGCCCGGCGCTGGGCTGTTGGAGGCGTTCACCGGCACGGGCCGGCCTTCGGCCACGCTGCGCATGTGGGCCTGCTCGGCCAGCACGCGGGCGGCGTAGCCGCCGTCACTGTCCAGCAGCGCCGCGCCCACGTAGGCGCGCAGGCCCTCGGCCAGGCTGCCGGCGCGCGCGATGCACTCGCGCAGCACCTGCACGCCGACGCGCAGGTTGGTGATGGGGTCGAACGTGGCGTGCGTGCCGCCGAAAGGCTCGAACTTGTCGTCGTGGACGCGCGTCATCACCTGCATCAGGCCCTGCGCACCCATCGGGCTCTGCGCGAACGGGTTGAAGCTGGACTCGATGGCGACGATGGCCAGGATCAGCGTCGGGTCCAGGCGCGCGCGCTCGCCCAGGGCCCAGGCCTCGCGCACCAGCGCGCCCACGGGCTCGGGGGCCACCTTGTAGCGGCGCGCGATCCACTGCGTGAGCGCCTGCTGCTCGCGCGCCAGCGCCTTGGGGTCCAGCGCGGTGGCGCGGGCCACCGCGCCGGGCTCCTCTAGGCTGACCAGAATGTTGCCGCTGGCCAGCTCGCGGGCCTCGTGGCGGTCCTGCAGCCAGCGCAGGGCCGATTGCTCGAACTGGTGGCTCAGGTCGGGGCGGCTCGCGCCAAAGGCCAGCGCGACCAGCGCCACCAGGCCGACCACGGCCAGCGTGTTGTGGCTCACTGCCAGCAGGCCGCGGCCGACGTCGCCGGCAAACACCGTCGTCGACCGCAGCGCGGCGCGCCAAGCTTGGCGCAGCATCTCGTGGGCTCGCATCGTCGTCTCTCTCCCGTCATGCCGCGGGGTTGGCCCGCGGGTGGCAGCCTGCGCGAAGGGTGCGCTGCCCATAATCTTCGGCGCAGGGCCCGGCTGGGTGTGGCGGGCGCGGCAGTCTGAGACTGGGTTCCCCATGGACCGCAGCGGTTGCTGCGGGAAAACCCGTAAATCGAAGTCGGCGCGGACTCTAACAAGCGCTTAATACCAGGTCAAGACTATGGGTAGCCCCTTAAATAACCAGTTCTCATGAAGTACGCTGATCTCCGGGACTTCATGGCCCAGCTCGAAGCGATGGGCGAGCTCAGGACGCTTCGCGAATCCGTGTCGCCGCACCTCGAACTCACCGCCATTGGCGACACGCTGCTGCGATCAGGGGGGCCTGCCCTGCTGTGCACCGCGCCCACCGGCCACGACATGCCCTGCCTTATCAACCTGTTCGGCACCCCCCGACGGGTGGCGCTGGGCATGGGCGCCAGCGAGGTGTCGGAACTGCGCGACGTCGGCACGCTGCTGGCCAGCCTGAAGGAGCCCGAGCCGCCCAAGGGCCTGAAGGACGCCGGCAAGCTGCTGCAGATGGGCAAGGCGCTGTGGGACATGAAGCCCGCCACGGTGCGCCGCGCCGCCTGCCAGGAGGTGGTGATCGACGGCGACGACGTCGACCTCGGCCGCCTGCCGGTGCAGACCTGCTGGCCGGGCGACGCCGGGCCGCTCATCACCTGGGGCCTGGTGGTCACGCGCGGGCCGCAGGGCGTGGCGCAGCCGCGGCTGCGGCA
>JBILSW010000234.1:0-5392 GCA_044371895.1 Rubrivivax sp. | reverse complement strand
GCCCCGAAGGAGGCCCGGCATGATCATGCCAAGAGGCTCTGACCAGCTGCTGCTGCCGGCCAACCCGCTGTTCATCTACGGCTCGCTGCTGCTGGCCTTCGGCCTTCATCTGCTGCCGCTGGGCCGCCACCCCGCGCTGCCCGACCTGCTGGCGGTGGCCCTGGTGTTCTGGAACGTGCACCAGCCGCGCCGCGTGAGCGTGGGCCTTGCCTTCGTGGCGGGCCTGGCGCTCGACGTGCACCAGGGCGCCATCCTCGGCCAGCATGCGCTGGCCTACACGCTGCTGTCGTACGTGGCGGTGGTCATCCACCGCCGGCTGCTGTGGTTCGGCGTGATCGAGCAGGCGCTGCAGCTGGTGCTGCTGTTCGCGGCCGCGCATGCCGTGTCGCTGGTGGTGCGGCTGGTCGCGGGCGACATGTTCCCCGGCTGGGGGCTGCTGGCCGCGCCGCTGCTGGAGGCGGCGCTGTGGCCGCTCGCCACCTGGCTGCTGCTGGCGCCGCAGCGCCGCGCGCCCGACCCCGACCAGAACCGCCCGCTGTAGGCTCTGCGCATGGCTGCCGTTCTTCGAGACGTCGAACAGGAGATCGACCGCTTCCGCGGCCGCCTTCTCGCGGCCGCCGTATTCGTGCTGGTGCTGTTCGCGCTGGTGGCGGCGCGCCTCGTGCACCTGCAGGTGTTCCGCCACGAGGAACTGGCCACGCAGGCCGAGGCCAACCGCATCGCGGTGGTGCCCATCGCGCCCAACCGCGGCCTCATCGTCGACCGCAACGGCATCGTGCTGGCCAGCAACTACTCGGCCTACACGCTGGAGATCGCCACGCGCGGTGTGCGTGGCGCCGAGCTCGAGGCCCTGATCGACGACCTCGCTCAGGTGGTCGAGATCACCCCGCGCGACCGCCGCCGCTTCCGCCAGGTGCTGGGCGACATGAAGGGCGCAGAGTCGCTCCCCATCCGCAGCAAGCTCTCCGACGAGGAGGTGGCCCGCTTCACCGCGCAGAGCTTCCGCTTCCCGAACGCGGAGATCAAGGCGCGCCTGTTCCGCCACTACCCGCTGGGCGAGACGGGCAGCCACCTGCTGGGCTACATCGGGCGCATCAACGCCGCCGAGAAGGCGGCGATGGAGGACTGGCCCGACGAGCGCCAGAGCAACTACAAGGGCACCGAGTACGTCGGCAAGCTGGGCCTGGAGCTGGCCTACGAGAAGCCGCTGCACGGCACCACCGGCTTCGAGGAGGTCGAGACGAGCGCCGGCGGCCGCGCCGTGCGCCGCCTGAGCAGCCACCCGCCGACGCCCGGCGACAAGCTGGTGCTGTCGGTCGACATCCGGCTGCAGGCGCTGGTGGAGCAGCTGTTCGGCGACCGCCGCGGCGCGCTGGTGGCCATCGACCCGCGCAACGGCGAGGTGCTGGCCTTCGTGAGCAAGCCCACCTTCGACCCGAACCTGTTCGTCGACGGCATCGACGCCGACAGCTGGCGCGAGCTGAACGAGAGCATCGACAAGCCGCTGCTGAACCGGGCGCTGCGCGGCACCTACCCGCCGGGCAGCACCTTCAAGCCCTTCATGGCCATGGCTGCGCTCACCAGCGGCAAGCGCAGCGCCGCCACCGTCATCCAGGACAGCGGCAGCTTCCAGTTCGGCAACCACGTCTTCCGCAGCCATGGCGACAAGGGCCTGGGCCCGGTGGACATGCACCGCAGCATCGTCAAGAGCAGCAACGTCTACTACTACTCGCTGGCCAACGAGATGGGCGTGGATCTCATCCACGCGCAGCTCGAGCCCTTCGGCTTCGGCCTGAAGACCGGCATCGATCTCGAGCACGAGGTGCCCGGCATCCTGCCCAGCACGGAGTGGAAGCGCCGTTACTTCAAGAAGCCCGAGCAGCAGCGCTGGTACGCCGGCGAGACCATTTCGCTGGGCATCGGCCAGGGCTACAACACCTTCACCATGCTGCAGCTGGCCAGCGCCACCGCGACGCTGGTCTCCGGCGGCCAGCGCTTCGAGCCCCGCCTGGTGCGCGAGATCGAGGACGCCATCAGCGCCAAGCCCCGGCCGGTGCCGCGCCAGGCGCTGGAGCCGCTGGCGCTGAAGCCCGAGCACGTCGATGTCATCCGCCGCGCGCTGCACGCCGTGACGCAGGAGGGCACCTCGACGCGGGTGTTCGCGGGCGCGCCCTACGGCAGCGGCGGCAAGACGGGCACGGCCCAGGCCGTGGGCGTGCGCCAGGGCCAGAAGTACGACGCCGCCAAGCTGGCCGAGCACCAGCGCGACCACAGCCTGTACATGGCCATGGCGCCGGTGGAGGCGCCTTCGGTGGCCCTGGCCGTGGTGGTGGAGAACGCCGGCTTCGGCGCCGAGGCCGCGGCGCCCATCGCGCGGCGCGTGTTCGACTACCTGCTGCTGGGCCAGTGGCCGAGCGAGGAGGACATCGCCCTCGTGCGCGAGGGCCGCGCCGCCGCGCCGGTGGGCACGCCTCGGCGCGCCCTTGAAGTGCCGCTGCCCGGCGTGGCGCTGCCCAGCACCGCGGCCGACGCCCGATGAACGCCGTCTTCGAGCAGCCCTCGTGGCCGCGCCGCGCGGCGCGCGTGTTCACGGGCTTCGACGGGCCGCTGTTCCTGGCCATCGGGCTGCTGGCCGCGATCGGGCTGGTGGTCATGTACTCCGCCGGCTTCGACAGCGGCACGCGCTTCGCCGACCACGGCCGCAACATGCTGATCGCGCTGGGCGTGATCTTCCTCGTCGCTCAGGTGCCGCCGCAGAAGCTGGAGCGCCTCGCCGTGCCGCTGTACGTGCTGGGCGTGGTGCTGCTGCTGGCGGTGGAGTTCTTCGGCATCACGCGCAAGGGCGCCACGCGCTGGCTGGACGTGGGCGTGACGGTGATCCAGCCCAGCGAGATCCTGAAGATCGCGCTGCCGCTGATGCTGGCCTGGTGGTTCCAGAAGCGCGAGGGCCAGCTGCGCGTCGCCGACTTCGTGGTGGCAGCCCTGCTGCTGGCGGTGCCCGTGCTGCTGATCGCCAAGCAGCCCGACCTCGGCACAGCGCTGCTGGTGATGGCGGCGGGCGTTTTCGTGATCTTCTTCGCCGGGCTGAGCTGGCGGCTGGTGGTGCCGGTGCTGGTGCTGGCCGTGGCGGGCATCGTCACCATCGTCGCCATGGGCGATGCCTGGTGCCAGCCCGGCGTGGAGTGGATCGGCCTGCGCGAGTACCAGAAGACCCGCGTCTGCACCCTGCTCGACCCGACCAAGGACCCTCTCGGCAAGGGCTTCCACATCCTGCAGGGCATGATCGCCATCGGCTCCGGCGGCCTGGCGGGCAAGGGCTTCATGCAGGGCACGCAGACGCACCTGGAGTTCATCCCCGAGCGCACCACCGACTTCATCTTCGCCGCGCTGAGCGAGGAGTTCGGCCTGGCCGGCGTGCTGGTGCTGCTGGCGGCGTTCGTGTTCCTGATCTTCCGCGGCCTGATGATCGCCGCCGCGGCGCCCACCGTGTTCGCGCGCCTGCTAGCCGGTGCGGTGACGATGTCGATCTTCACCTATGCCTTCGTCAACATGGGCATGGTCAGCGGCATCCTGCCGGTGGTGGGCGTGCCGCTGCCCTTCGTGAGCTACGGCGGCACGGCCATGGTGACCATGGGCCTGGGCCTGGGCATCCTGATGTCGGTGGCGCGCAGCAAGCGCCTCATGCGGAGCTGACCGAGGCCGGCGGCGCGGGCGCCAGCGGAAAGCGTACCGTGAACAAGGCCCCCGGCGGCGTGGCGCCGGGGCCGGCATGGCGCGGCCGCGCGTCGGCCAGCGTGACCGTGGCGCCGTGGCGCTGCGCGATCTCCAGCACGATGGCCAGGCCCAGGCCGCTGCCGTCGACCTGCGTGCCCAGGGCGCGGTAGAACGGCCGGAACACGGCGTCGCGCTCGGCCGGCGGGATGCCGGGGCCGGTGTCCTCGACCTGCAGCACCACGACCTGACCGAAGGGATCGGGCACCACGCGCGCCGTCACGGTGCCGCCGGCCGGCGTGTACTGCAGCGCGTTGTCCACGAGGTTGCGCACCAGCTCACCCAGGAGCACCGGCTCACCGAACAGCATCAGGCCGGCCGGCGGGGCGTCGTCGTCGGGGCCCTCGTAGCCCAGGTCGATGTGGCGGTCCATGGCCTTGGCGACGAAGTCGCGCACCACCGACCGCACCAGCGCCGCCAGGTTCACCGGCCGGCGCTGCAGCACCTGGCCGGCGGCGGCATCGGCCCGCGCCATCGCCAGCAACTGGTTGACCATGTGCGCGGCGCGCTGCGTCGACACCGCGATCTGGTTCAGCGAATGCGTCATCGTGGCAGCATCGCCGCGCCCGGCCGCGATGTCGCGCGCGGCCAGCTCGGCCTGCATACGCAGGCCTGCCAGGGGTGTCTTCAGCTGGTGCGCCGCATCGGCCAGGAAGTGGCGCTGCGCCGCGATGGTGTGGTCCAGCCGCTGCAGCAGGTCGTTGATGGAGTCCACCAGCGGCGCCACCTCATCGGGCACCCCGCCGGTCTCGATGGGGCTGAGGTCGGTGCTGTCGCGGCGGCGAATGCGCTGCTGCACGTCGGCCAGGGGGCGAATGCCGCGCGCCAGCGCCAGCCACACCAGCAGCACCGCCACCGGCAGGATCACGAATTGCGGCAGCAGCACGCCCTTGATGATCTCGGTGGCCAGGCGCGAGCGCTTGCCCAGCGTCTCGGCCACCTGCACCAGCGACTCGGCTTCGCCGTCGCCGGGCAGAGCCAGCCAGGCCACGCGCACCGGCTCGTCGCCGAGCAAGTCGTCGCGGAAGCGCACGCCGTTGGCGTCGGGTGCCGCGCGCTGCGCGGGCGGCAGTTCGCTGTCCGTGGGCAGCGCCAGGCGTGCGTCGCCGGCCACCAGCTGGCCGCGCGCGCCAAGCACCTGGAAGAACGCGAGGTCGCCGTCCTCCTCTCGGCCCAGCAGCGCCAGCGCCATGCGCTCCAGGCCCGCGCGCAGATCGGGCGTGCCGGGCCCCTCGGCGTCGATCACCTGAGCCGAGGCCTGCCGCGCCAGCGCCAGCACGGCCTCCGAGAGCTCGCGGTCGTAGGGTCGGTTGGCGATGCCCTGCGCCACCAGCCACGTCAGCCCCAGGCTCATCGGCCACAGCAGGAGCAGCGGCGCGAGCATCCAGTCCAGGATCTCGCCGAACAGCGAACGCTGTTCGGCGCGGCGCTGCGGGTCAGGCACGGCGGGGTGCCTTCAGCGGGCGCGGGCGCAGGCCGTCAGGCTGCAATCTTCTCGAGGCAGTACCCGAGGCCGCGCACGGTGGCGATGCGCACCGGCCCCTGCTCGATCTTCTTGCGCAGCCGGTGGATGTAGACCTCGATGGCGTTGTTGCTGACCTCTTCGCCCCACTCGCACAGG
>JBILSW010000011.1:0-17837 GCA_044371895.1 Rubrivivax sp. | reverse complement strand
GTGGCGGCGCTGGTGGGCTTCCTGGCCGGGCCGGATGCCGGCTACATCACCGGGCAGGTCATCTCGGTCAACGGCGGCCTGGCGTGAGCGCGGGCCGGCACGGCAACCGCAACCGCTACGATCGCGCGGCCGCGGGGCCCCGGCGCCGGCTGCTGGGCGGCCTGGCACTGCTGCCGGTGGCCGCACTGGCCGGCTGCCTGCGCCCGCCGAAACGCCCCGTGGAACCCGCCATCCGCCACCTCCGCCTCGAGGGCCGCCCCGGCCAACCCGGCCGCGGCACGCTGGTGCTGATGCTGCCCGGCATCGCCAGCCCGCCCGAGGAGTTCGTCGAGGCCGGTTTCCCCGCGGCCCTGGCCGCGCGCGCGCCCGGCGCCGAGGTGCGGCTGCTCGACAGCCACTACGCCTACTACGAGGACCGCTCCATCCTCGCGCGGCTGCTGGCCGAGCAGGTGCTGCCGGCACGCAGCCAGGGCTTCGAGCGGATCTGGCTGGTCGGCATCTCGCTCGGCGGGCTGGGCTCGCTGGGCCTGCTCGCCGACGCCGAAGCCGGCCCGGCCGGCGGGGGCCGCCTGGCCGGCGTGGTGGCGCTGGCCCCCTACCTGGGCACCGCGGGGCTGGCGCGCGAGATCGCCGCTGCTGGCGGGCCGGTGGCCTGGGCCGCCACGCCCGCCAGCACGCAGCCCGAGACCGGCCAACCGAGGCCGCCGCTGGAGCGCCGCATCTGGCGCCACCTGGCCACGCGCCCGGGCGGAGCGCCCGTTCACCTGGGCTTCGGCACCGGCGACCGCTTCGCGCACAGCCACCGCCTGCTGGCGCCGCTGCTGCCAGCCGACCACGTGGCCACGCGGCCCGGCGGCCACGACTGGCCGGTGTGGCGTGCGTTGTGGGACGACTGGCTGGCGCGCCACGGCCAGCTGCTGCTCGGCGCGGCATGAGGGCGCCGGTGCGCATCGGCGCCTACACCGCCAGCTGTGCGGCGGGTGTGGGCAGGCGCGCGCTGGCCGAGGCGCTGGTCGCCAACCGCAGCGGGCTGCAGCCCGACGCCGACCCCCGCCTGCCCTGCTGGCTGGGCCGCGTAGACGCACTGGCCGCCCAGCCGGTGGCCGATGCGACCTGGGATAGCCGCGTCACGCGGCTGGCCGCCGGCGCGCTCGAGCAGGACGGCTTCCGCGCCGCCGTGGCCGCCGCCTGCCGGCGCCATGGCGCGGCGCGCGTGGGCCTGGTGCTCGGCAGTTCGGCCTCGACCATCGCAGTCACCGAGCAGGCCTACCGCGCGCCCGCGGCCGATGGCGGCTTTCCGGCGGCCCTGCGCCATCCAGCGCTGAATACGCCGCACGCGGTGACGCACTTCGTGCAGCGCAGGCTCGGCCTGCAGGGGCCGGCGCTCACGGTGTCCACCGCCTGCTCGTCCAGCGCCAAGGCGCTGGCCAGCGCCGAGCGCTGGCTGCAGGCCGGCGTCGCCGACGCCGTGGTGGTGGCCGGCGTGGAGGCGCTGTCCGACAGCCTGCGCTTCGGCTTCCGCGCACTGGGCCTGGTGGACCCCGGGCCCTGCCGCCCCTTCGCCGCTGAGCGGCGCGGCATCAGCATCGGCGAGGCGGCGGTGTTCGCGCTGCTGGAGCGCGACGGCGAGGCAGCGCTGCGCCTGCTGGGCAGCGGCGAGGCCAACGACGCCCACCACATGTCGGCCCCACACCCGCAGGGCCGCGGCGCCGAGGCCGCGCTCGACGCCGCTCTGGCGCGCGCCGGCCTGACGGCCGACAGGGTGGACTTCGTCAACCTGCACGGCACCGGCACGCCGGCCAACGACGAGGTCGAAGCCGCCCTCGTGGCGCGCCGCTACGCGCCGGGCGTGCACGCCTCGGCGACCAAGTCGATCACCGGCCACACCATGGGCGCCGCCGGCCTGCTGGAGGCCGTGATCTGCTGGCTGGCGCTGGAGGGCCAGGTGCTCGCCGGCAGCGGCGAGGGTCCAGGCCCCGACCCGGCCTTGGGCCCCGTGTTCGCCGGCCAACTGCGCGTTGCGCCGGCCAGCGGCCATGCACGCTTTGCGGCCAGCCATTCGTTCGGCTTCGGCGGCAGCAACGCGGTGCTGCTGTTCGGGGCCGGGCCATGAGCGTGCAGCACCTCTTTGTCGACGGCGTGGCGCTGTGGGCGCCGCGGCTGCCCGGCTGGGACCTCGCTGCCTCGGCGCTGCGCGGCGAGCCCGCGGCACCGCGCGAGCCCACGCGCCCTGCCGGCACCTGCCTGGCCCCCAATGAGCGCCGCCGCGCACCCGAGGGCGTGAAGCTGGCACTGGACGTGGCCGCCGCTGCCGTGGCCGCCAGCGGTCACGACGCGCGCACGCTGCCCAGCGTGTTCGCATCGGCCCACGCCGACCTGGCCATCGTCGACGCGCTGTGCGACACCCTGGCCGCCGACCCGCTGCTGCTGTCGCCCATGCGCTTCCACCACTCGGTGCACAACGCCGCCTCGGGCTACTGGGCCATTGCCAGCGGCTGCACCGCGACGTCCAGCGCCGTGGCCGCCGACCGCGGCAGCTTCGCCGCCGGCTGGATCGAGGCTGCCACGCTGGTGGCGGCCGAGCAGCAGCCGGTGCTGCTGGTGGGCTTCGACACCGAGGCCTGCGGGCGGCTGCAGTCCGTCAACACCAGCCGCGGCCTGCTGGGCGTGGCGCTGGTGCTGTCGCCCGTGGCCGGCCCGCAGACCACGCACCGACTGCGCTGGCAGCTGGAATCCGCCGCCGGGCCCGCCACGCCCCTGCCGGCCACGCCGCTACGCAGCGCCGCCGCGCAAGGCCTGGCCGGCAACGCGATGGCCGATGCGCTGCCGCTGATGGAGCTGCTGGCCGCCGCGCAGCCCGGCCACGTGCAACTGGCCCTGAGCGGCGGCGTTGCATTGGTGCTGACGCGCGAATGAGCGCCGGCGCCGTGGACAATCGTCGCCACGAAGTTCGGCCATCCCCGGAGCCACCGATGTCCCCTGCCGCCCCCGAAGCCCCGCTGCACGAGATCGTCATCATGGGCGGCGGCCTCGCCGGCCTGACGCTGGCGCTGCAGCTGCGCCAGCGCCTGCCCGACGCCGACGTGCTGGTGCTCGAGCGCCGCAGCCACCCCGTGCCCGCAGCCTGCCACAAGGTCGGCGAGAGCAGCGTAGAGATCGGCGCGCTGTATTTCGCCGACGTGCTGGGCCTGCGCGAGCACCTTGAGAAGGGCCAGCTCAAGAAGTTCGGCTTCCGCTTCTTCTTCAGCGAGGGCGAGCGCGACCTCTCGCGCGTCACCGAGCTCGGTGCCAGCCGGCCGCTGCCCACCGGCAGCTTCCAGATCGACCGCGGCCTGTTCGAGAACTTCCTTGGCCAGGAATGCCAGCGCCGCGGCATCCGCTTCGAAGATGGCGCGGTCATCCGCGACTTCACGCTCACCGACGACGGCAGCCCGCACACCGTGCACTGGCAGCGCGAGGGCGAACCGATGCAGACGGCACGCGCGCGCTGGCTGGTCGACGCCAGCGGCCGCGCCGCCCTGGTGAAGCGCCGGCTCGGCCTGGCGCAGGAGAACGCGCACGCGGCGCACGCGGTGTGGTTCCGCGTCGGCGAGCACATCGCCATCGACCAGTGGCCGGTGGCCGACACCGCCTGGCGTGCGCGCTGCGCCACGCCCACGCGCTGGCTCTCGACCAACCACCTGGTGGGCGCCGGCTACTGGGTGTGGCTGATCCCGCTGGCTTCGGGCTCGCACTCGGTGGGCATCGTGGCCGACCCGCGCTACCACCCGCTGGAGCGCATGAACACCTTCGACAAGGCCATGGACTGGCTGGCCGAGTTCCAGCCGGCGCTGCACGCCGACCTCGAGCCCAAGCGCAGCAAGCTGCAGGACTTCGCCTTCTTCCGCCGCTTCAGCCACGACTGCCGCCAGGTGTTCAGCGAGCACCGCTGGGCGCTGGCGGGAGAGTCGGGGCGCTTCCTCGACCCGTTCTACTCGCCGGGCAGCGACTTCATCGCGATCGGCAACACCTACATCACCGAGCTCGTCGCGCGCGACCGCGCCGGCCTGCGGCTGCGCGCCCACACGCAGGTCTACGAGCAGATCTTCAAGAGCTTCTACGACAGCACGCTGGCGCTGTACGTCGACCAGTACGGCCTGTTCGGCGACCCCGAGGTGCTGCCCAACAAGGTGATCTGGGACTACACCTACTACTGGAGCGTGCTGGCGCAGCTGTTCTGCCAGCAGCGGCTGGCCGACATCGACTCGATGGGCCACCTGCGCGACGCCCTGCTGTCGTGCCAGAAACTCAACCTGGCGGTGCAGAAGCTGCTGAACGACTGGGGCCGCGTGAGCGCACGGCGCAACGCGCCGGTGATGCTCGACCAGGCCTCGGTGCCCTGGTTCGTGGAGCTCAACCGCAGCCTGCTCGACGGTGCGCTCGACGACGCGGCCTTCCGCAGCCGCATCCGTCAGGCCGAGCAGCAGCTGCAGCGGCTGGCCGTCCAACTGGCGCAGCGCGCCACGGCCGAGCACCCCGGGCTCGACCTCGCCGAGCTGCGCTCGCTGGTGCCGGCCGGGCTGTGGGCCGATGCCGGCGAGCAGCTGCTGTTCCCGCGCGCCGAGGCGCTGGCCGAGGCGGCCTGAGCCGGCTCAGGACTGGAACGGCGGCAGCCGCCGCCAGCGCCGCCACAGCAGCGCCGGCAGGCGCAGCCCGAAGCCGATCATCAGCCGCGTGTGCATCCACGTGAGCAGCAGGTTGTCGCGGCCGTAGCGGAAGTGCGAGACGCCGCCCTCGTCGGCGCGCAGGTACTTCACCGGGGCGTCCACGTTCAGCGGCTTCACGCCGCGCCAGGCCAGCCGCACCACGGCCTCGGTGTCGAAGTCGAAGCGCCTCATCCAGCGCTGGCCGCGCATCACCGCGATCAGCGCGCGCACCGGGTAGACACGGAATCCGAACAGCGAGTCCGCCACGCCGGCGCCCAGCGTCTCGAGGTTGGTCCAGGCGTTCGATACGCGCCGGCCGCGCACGCGCAGCAGTGGCGCGCTGGCGTCGAACACCGGTCGGCCCAGCACCATCGCATCGGGCCGCTGCTGCGAGCGGCGCATGAACTCGCCGATCAGCGCGGCCGGGTGCTGGCCGTCGCTGTCCATCGTCAGCACGTGCGTGAAGCCCTCGGCATCGGCCCGCTGCAGGCCGTGCAGCACGGCCGCGCCCTTGCCCTGGTTCTGCGGCAGCACTTCCACGCGCAGCTGGGCGTCGACCGCGGCCAGCGCCTGCAGGCCCGCGGCGGTGCCGTCGGTGCTGCCGTCGACCACCACCCACACCGGCGCCCACTGCGCGCGCGCGGCGCGCACCGTGGCGTACACCTGCTCGCCGGTGTTGTAGCTGGGGATCAGCACCAGGTGGGTGGCGCTGGGGGCTGGCGAAGGCGGGTTCATGCGCCCGAGGCGGCACGCACGCCGGCGCGCAGGTAGGCCTCGATCTCGGTGCGCAGCGCCTCGACGTCGGCCCGCGGCTCGAAGCGGCGGCCCAGCCGCACCGTGAACTCGATGGGCAGCGGCGGCAGCCGCCACAGCGGCCAGCCCTTGCACAGGTAGGGCGAGGGGGTGTCGATGAACAGCGTCTGGATGGGCGCGCCGGCGCGCTGCGCGATGGCCGCGAAGCCCGGCCGCAGCGGGTTGAGCGTGCCGCCTTCGGTGCGGGTGCCCTCGGGGAACAGAACGAGTTGGCCGCCGCGCTTCAGATCGGCCACGGCGTGGAGGACCAGGCCGCGCGGCGTGTCATTGCGGATATAGCGCGCCAGCCGCGCGCCGGGCGCCAGGAAAGGGTTGCGCATCAGGCTGGCCTTCATCAGACAGGCCGCGCGCGGCAGCCGCGCCACCAGCAGCGGCGCGTCGACCATGCTCGGGTGGTTGGCCACGATGATGAGCCCGGGCTCGTCGCGCAGGGCGTCGACGGCGCGGGTGTCCAGCCGCATCATGCGCACCACCCCAGCCGCCCACCAGAACAACCGGTAGCCGTAGGCGATGGCCGCGCGACCCACCTGCAGCCCGCGCTCGCGCGGCAGCAGCGGATACAGCAGCAGCGCCAGGCAGTTCCAGAGCAGCGAGCCCAGGCCCAGCAGCGCCAGCATCGCCAGAAGCGCCAGCCACTGCAGCAGTCGCAGCGGCGCAAGCCATGCGGTCGAGATGCCCACGCCCGCCCTCAACGCGCCACCGGCACCTGAGCCGCCGAGCGCGCGAACACCCAGCTCGCGCCCACGCCGAAGGCGGTGCCCCGCCACGCCCGCACCAGCGGGCTGTCGTCGACGATGGAGCCGCCGACGACGTCGTGGCGCACGAAGGCCCCCAGCCAGAGCCGGCCCTGCCGCCGCGACGCGCCCAGCGTGAACTGCCAGCCGGCATCGCCCGCGCGGGCGTCGTAGGCCGGCCGCCCGGGCCGGCCCTGCGCTGCCGTCACGCCGTACAAGTGCTGGTGCAGGCGACGGTCGCCGCGCACCGCGCCCACCTGGGCACCCAACTGCAGGCCGCGCCAGTCGACGTCGACACCCAACGTGGGCTCCAGTGTCCAGCCCAGCACGCGAGGCGAGGACTGCAGAGCCACCACGGCCCGCAGCGGCACGCGCAGGTCGGCGCGCCAGTGGGTCCCTTCGGCCATTCGCACGTTCAGCCGCGGGCCCAGCTCCACCGTGGGCGGCAGGGCCGGCATGCCTTCGCGGGCGCCACCGGGCTCGTCGCGCGCGGGCGGGCCGGCACCGAAGCCGAGGTCGAGCTCGACACGGCCGCGGCGCGCCAGCTGCGCCCGTGCGCCATCGCGGTCGGCGCGCAGGAAGTCGCCGCGGTAGACGACGTAGGGCACCGGCAGCAGCCACTGGCGTTGGCGGTCGCTGCCGCGGTACAGCGGCAGGCTCAGCGTTGCGGCACCGAGGCCGGCCTCCCACAAGGGCTCGGTGGCCACGGACGACGCCTTTGCACTGGTGTCGGCCACGGGCTCGCCAGACGGCAGGGCCTGGGCATGGACCGGCGCGGCCGCCTGGAGGATCGGCATGGCCAGAAGCAACGCCTTGCAGCCGGCCAGCGCCCGCGCCCGCGCGAAGCACCAGGAACCGGCCGACATCGGCCCGTGCTGCTGCCGGGCAGCCATCAGAACGAGCTGCCCGGCACGTTCCTGCGCGCCACGGCATCCTCGTTGCGCGGCGGCGGCACGCAGGCCAGCAGCGTGGCGGTGGAGGAACGGGCCGGGCCGCCGCCAATCAAGAGGACGTCGGCATCGGGTGCTGGTGCGTAGGCGACGAGCGAGGTTGTATTCATGCAGGCGCAGGCGCCGTTCAAGGGCCGGAGCCCGGCGCATCGGGCCTGCAGCGCCCGTCATCGGGCGTGGACCTTCGACGTGGTCACCTATTATCACTGTCGCCGTCATGCCGCCGATCGCAGCGCCACCCCATCCCGACGCCGCGAAAGCGCCCTGGCGCGCCGAACTCGCCCACCGCATCGCCGACCGCCTGCTGTTCAAGATCGTCGCGGTCAGCGCCTTCATCGGCCTGTTCTTCCAGGGCTACTTCCACACGCTGCGCAACCCGATCCATCCGGTGACGACCATGCCCGTCACGCCGCTGGACGCCTGGTTTCCGTTCGAGCCCTGGGCCATCGTGCCCTACCTGTCGCTATGGTTCTACGTCGGCATCGCGCCCGGGCTTCTGCTTCGGTTGCGCGACCTGCTCGCCTACGGCGCGTGGGCCTGCGCGCTATGCGCCGGCGGGTTGGCCATATTCCACGCCTGGCCGACCGAGGTGCCCGCGCGCGCGCCCGAGCTGGCCGGCCTGCCCGGCTTCGCGCTGCTGGCCGGCGTTGATGGCGCGGGCAACGCCTGTCCGTCGCTGCACGTGGCCACCGCGGCGTTCACGGCCACGTGGGTGGAACGGCTGCTGCGCGTCGTGGGCGCACCCGGCGCGCTGCGGGCGCTCAACCTGGCCTGGCTGCTGGCCATCGTCTGGTCCACCGTCGCCGTGCGACAGCACGTGGTGCTCGATGTGGTCGCCGGCCTGGGCTGGGGCCTGCTGTTTGCGGCCCTGTCGCACCGGCTGAGCCCTGGGATCGCCTGGAGGCCGGGCCGGTAAGCGGCGGCTATCATTCTCGGTTTGCGCCGGCGCAGGGAGGACTGCCACCGGCCTGGATGCCGAAAGAAGCCCGATGAGCTGCCTTAAGGACCTGCAGGACCTGATCCACGAGAAGTACGGCGTCTCCGCCGAGCAGCTCGATCCGAACGCGTCGATCCGCGCCACGGGCATCGATTCGCTCGCCCTGGTGGAGTTCCTGTTCGCCATCGAAGACCGCTATGGCGTCTCGCTGCCCGACGAGAACTCCAGCATCGACACCCTGGCCGACTTGGCCGCCGTGGTCGACGGCCTGATCGCGGCCCGCAAGACGCCGGCGTGAACCGAGACGTCGTCGTCTCCGGCCTCGGGGCCATCGCGCCCCATGGCGACGAGCCTCAAGCCCTGTTCGATGCGCTGATGGCCGGCCGCTCGGCCGTACGCGAGTTCGCGGCCGACACGCCACGCCCGGCGGCCGTGGCGGCCGCGGCATTCGACGAAACGCGCTGGTTCACCAAGCTGCAGCTGCCCGGCGTCGACCGCGTCAGCCAGCTGGCGGTGGCCGCGGCCGAACTCGCGTTGGCCGACGCCGGGGACCTGGGAGACACCGACCGCGAGCGCGTGGGCGTCTACGTGGGCTGCGGCATGGGCGGTGCCACCGCGATGGAAACCGGCTACCGCATGGGCCTGGCCGCCGGCGGCCGCGTGCCACCGCTCACCGTGCCGGCCTTCATGCCCAACGCGGCGGCCGGCCATATCGCGATGCGCCTGCGGGTGCTGGGGCCGGTGCTCACGTATTCGGTGGCCTGCGCGTCGTCCGCGGTGGCCATCGCCGAGGCCGCCAAGGCCGTGCAGCGCGGCGAGGTCGACGTGGCCATCGCCGGCGGCACCGAAGCGCTGCTGGTGCCCGGCGTGGTATCGGCCTGGCAGGCCATGCAGACGCTGGCCTCGTTCACTCCGGGCGACGCCGACAGCGCCGCCCGCGCCTGCCGGCCCTTCGCGGCCGACCGCAGCGGCTTCGTGCTGGGCGAAGGTGCGGCCTGCCTGGTGCTGGAGCCGGCCACGCGTGCCCGGGCCCGCGGCCGCGCAGCCTACGCCCGCCTGGCCGGCTGGGGACTGAGTTGCGACGCCACCCACCTGACGAAGCCCGATGCCGCCGGCCAGCAGCGGGCGCTGCGCGCGGCGCTGGCCATGGCCGGCCTGGTGCCGGCCGACGTGGGTTACTGCAACGCCCACGGCACGGCCACGCGCGTGGGCGACCCCGTCGAGGCCGAGGCGCTGCGCGGCCTGTGGGGCGACGCCATCGGCGGCCTGCAGGTCAGCTCCACCAAGGCCCTGCATGGCCACCTGCTGGGCGCGGCCGGGGCGCTGGAGGCGCTGATCACGGTGCTGGCGGTGGCCCGCCGGCAGCTGCCGCCCAACGCGCCGGGCGCCGTCCCCGACCCCGCCCTGGGCCTGCGCCTGGTAACCGACGCCGGCGCCGAGGCGCCCGCGCTGGAGGCCGCCATCAGCAACTCGTTCGCCTTCGGCGGCACCAACGCCACGCTGCTGTTCCGGCGCGCCTGAGCGCGCCGGGCGCGCCGCGCGGGGCACCCCGCGCCAGGACCGTGCCGCCGCGGGCCGGTCCCTAGAATCCGACGACCATGTCCGCCCCGCATTCCAAGGCGCCCGCCGCCCCTGCCGCACCCGCCGCCAACTTCCTGCGCGGCATCATCGAACGCGACCTCGCCGCCGGCACGCTGCAGGGCCGCCGCTGGGGCGGCAGCCCGGGCGACGCCGCGCACCACGCCGCCGGCGGCCCCGACCCGGCGCGCATTCGCACGCGCTTCCCGCCCGAGCCCAACGGCTACCTGCACGTGGGCCACGCCAAGAGCATCTGCCTGAACTTCGGCCTGGCGCGCGACTTCGGCGGCGTCTGCCACCTGCGCTACGACGACACCAACCCCGAGAAGGAAGAGCAGGAGTACGTCGACGCCATCGCCGAGGCCGTGCGCTGGCTGGGTTTCGACTGGACCGCCGGCGGCACCACGCACCTGTACTACGCCAGCGACTGCTTCGACTTCATGTACCGCGCCGCCGAGGCGCTGGTGCGGGACGGCCTGGCCTACGTCGACGAGCAGAGCGCCGACGAGATGCGCGCCAACCGCGGCGACTTCACGCGGCCGGGCGTCGACAGCCCCTACCGCGGCCGCACGCCGGCCGAGAACCTGGCGCGGCTGCGCGAGATGCGGGACGGCCTGCACGCCGACGGCCGCATGGTGCTGCGCGCGAGGATCGACATGGCCAGCCCCAACATCAACCTGCGCGATCCCACGCTGTACCGCATCAAGCGCGCCACGCACCACAACACGGGCGACCGCTGGTGCATCTACCCCATGTACACCTTCGCGCACCCCATCGAGGACGCGCTGGAGGGCATCACGCACAGCATCTGCACGCTGGAGTTCGAGGACCAGCGACCGTTCTACGACTGGCTGCTCGAGAACCTCGCGCGGCTGGGCCTGCTGGCGCACCCGCTGCCGAAGCAGTACGAGTTCGGGCGCCTGAACCTGAGCTATGTGGTCACCAGCAAGCGCAAGCTGCGCGCGCTGGTGGAGGAAGGCTTCGTCGACGGCTGGGACGACCCGCGCATGCCCACCGTCTTCGGCCTGCGGCGGCGCGGCTACACGCCGGCGGCCATCCGCGCCATGGCCGACGGCACCGGCGCGAGCAAGACCAACATCTGGCTCGACTTCTCGGTGCTCGAGCAGTGCCTTCGCAACGACCTCGAGGGCCAGGCGCCGCGCGCGATGGCGGTGCTCGACCCCGTGCCGCTGGTGCTGGAGAACTGGGCCGAGGAGTTCGGCAGCGAGGCCCACGTGGAGCCCTGTACGGCCCCGGCGCACCCGCAGCGGCCTGAACTCGGCACGCGCCACTTCGGCCTGTCGCGCACAGTGTGGATCGAGCGCGACGACTTCGCCGAGGTGCCGCCCAAGGGCTTCTTCCGCCTGTTCCCCGGCAACAAGGTGCGCCTGAAGTACGGCCTGGTGGTGGAGTGCACCGGCTGCGACAGGGACGCCGCGGGCAACGTGACCGCGGTGCGGGCGCGCGTCGTGCCCGACACCCGCAGCGGCACGCCCGGGGCCGACGCCATCAAGGTCAAGGGCACCATAACCTGGGTGGGCCAGGTCGACGCAGTGGCCGCGCCGGTGGCGCTGTACGACCGCCTGTTCACCGAGCCGCAGCCCGACGCCGACGGCCGCGACTTCCGGGCGGTCATCAACCCGAAGAGCAAGGTCGTGGTGCAGGCCTGGCTGGAGCCCTCGCTGGCGGCCGTGGCGGCCGACAGCCGCTTCCAGTTCGAGCGCCACGGCTACTTCGTTGCCGACCGCGAGGCGCACCGCGCCGGCGCACCGCTGTTCAACCGCATCGCTACGCTCAAGGACAGCTGGGCGCCTGGCTGAACTGCCCGCAGCGGTAAAGATCGGCAAAGGGCCTTGGAAGGTGGCTGCCGGCTTTGGCAGCATGCAGATCTTGATGCGAGAGCCCGGAGGCCCGGCCATGACCCTGATCGCCCGACGTTCCCCGGCCCTGGCCGCCCTGGCCCTGGCCGCCCTGCTGAGCGCACCGGTGGCCGCTCATGCTGCGGGCCGCGTGCAAGTGAAGTGGATCGAGCCCGAGAAGTTCTCCGACGCCGGCCGCGGCACCTTCGACCGCGAGCGCACGCTGCAGACCCTCAGCGAGCACCTGCTGAGCCTGGGCCAGCGGCTGCCGACGGGCCAGACGCTGGACGTGGAGGTCACCAACGTCGAACTCGCCGGCGAACTGGAGCCCTTCGGCCGCTTCCACGACGAAGTGCGCGTGCTGCGCGGTCGTGCCGACTGGCCGCGCATCAGCTTGCGTTACACGCTGAGCGAGGGCGCAAGCACCCTGGCCAGCGGCCAGGCCGACCTGAGCGACCCGGATTACTTCCACCGCCTGCCGCGCTCCGGCCACCAGGGCGTCCTGGGCTACGAGAAGCGCATGCTCGACGACTGGGTGGCCTCGCTGGTGGCCACCGCCCCGCCGCGCTGAGGCGGCCGCCACCAGCGCTCGGTGCTGGTAGGCTTCGACGCCTGATCCAACCCCCGAGCGCCATGCCCGTCTTCCATCACATCATCTCCACCGGGCCCGGCCTGCGCCGCGGGTTGGCCGTCGCGCTGCTGTCGTTGCTCCCGCTGCCGCTGCTGGCCCAGACGGCCGCCGCGCCTGCGCAGGCCCAGCCGCCGGCGGCACGGCACCCGGCGCTGCAGGCCGCCGCCGCCCAGCCCGGCGCCGTGGTCACCGCCAGCGGCCTGGTGTTCCGCCCCCTCCAGCCCGGCCAGGGCGCTGCGCCCAAGCCCACCGACGTGGTGCGGGTGCACTACCGCGGCACCTTCCCCGACGGGCGCGAGTTCGACAGCTCCTACTCGCGCAACCAGCCCGCCAGCTTCGCACTCAACCGCGTCATCTCGTGCTGGACCGAGGGCCTGCAGCTGATGAAGCCCGGCGGCAGCGCCCGACTGACCTGCCCGGCCGACATCGCCTACGGCGAGCGCGGGGCCGGCAACGGGCTGATCCCGCCCGGCGCGGTGCTGGTGTTCGAGGTCAAGCTGCTGGGCGTGACGCCCGCGCCCTGAATTCAGACCGCCGCCGGGCGACCGCGCAGCCTCGACAAGGCCATCACCACGGCCAGCACCACCGCACCGACGGCCACGCCCACCAGCGCCTCGGCCAGGGTGCCGGCCACGGCCGCCGCCAGAGCGGGCAGTGGGGCCATGGCGGCGGCGATGGCGTGGTGCACCGCCGGCACGCCGTGCACCAGGATCCCGCCGCCGACCAGGAACATGGCGGCGGTGCCGGCCACGCTGAGGGCCTTCATCAGCCAGGGCGCCGCCCGCAGCACGGCACGGCCCGCCGCCTGCGCGGCGGTGCCCGGGCGGCGGCTCAGCCACAGGCCGGCGTCGTCGAGCTTGACGATGCCGGCCACGAGCCCGTAGACCCCCACCGTCATCACCAGCGCGATCGTGGCCAGCACCGCCGCCTGCGTGCCGAGCGGCTGGCCCGAGACCGTGCCCAGCGTGATGGCGATGATCTCGGCCGACAGGATGAAGTCGGTGCGCACGGCACCCTTGATCTTGTCGCGCTCCAGCGCCACCAGGTCGGCGGCGGGGTCGGCCAGCGCGGCGGCGAGCGCGGCGCGGTGGGCGGCGGCCTCATGGGCGCCAGGCAGCAGCTTGTGCGCCAGCTTCTCGACCCCCTCGTAGCACAGGAAGGCGCCGCCGATCATCAGCAGCGGCGCCACCAGCACAGGGGCGAAGGCGCCGATGGCCAGCGCCGCCGGCACCAGGATGAGCTTGTTGACCAGGGAACCACGCGCCACCGCCCACACCACGGGCAGCTCGCGATCGGCGCGCACGCCGGCCACCTGCTGGGCGTTGAGGGCGAGGTCGTCGCCGAGCACGCCGGCGGACTTCCTGGCGGCGACCTTGGACAGCACCGCGACGTCGTCGAGCACGGCGGCAATGTCGTCGAGCAGCGCGAGCAGACTGGATGCCATCGCAGCGATTGTGGCCCGCAGAACATCGGGCTCGCCGGCGCGACTCAAGAGCGGCGTGCCGCGGCCGATAGAAGGCCGAAGCACAAGCCGGCCCCGCCCCGAGAAACATGACCGAGACCCACACCCTTCGCCAGCCGGCCGAGGCCGCGCCGGCCAGCCCGCGCGGCAGCGAGGCTGTACCCTCGCCGCTGGCCCGCCGTATCGGCGACGAGCTCGACCGCGCGCACCGCAGCGGGCCGCTGAGCCGGATCACGATCCCGCCCTGCCCCGAGCAGCTGGTCCGGCTGCGTGAAGCCTTGAACAGCGTCGATGCCGACACGGCCCGCCTTTCGGGCATCGTCGCCAGCGACGCCGCCATGGCCGCCACGCTGCTGCGCAACGCCAACAGCACGCGCCACCGCGTCGCAGGCACGCCGACGGTGCAGACCGTGGGCCAAGCCCTGAACCGGATCGGCCTGCGCGAGTCGGAGCGCATCCTGACCGAAGTGATGCTGCGCCAGGCCATCCCCACGCGGCATCCGCTGCTGCAGCGCTTCTGGCAGCAGGCGGCGCAGCGGGCGGCGGCGATGGGCTTCATCGCACACCAGTTGCCCGGCACCACGCCAGAACTCGCGCAGCTGTTCGGCCTGTTCTGTCACGTCGGCGTGCCGGTGCTGCTGCAGCGCATGCCGGGCTACGGCGGCACGCTGGCCGAGGCGGGGGCGCGCAAGGACCGCGGCCTCGTCGCCACCGAGAACGCCAACCACCGCACCGACCACGCTGTCGTGGGCGCGCTGGTGGCGCGCGCCTGGGGCGTGGCGCCCCCGGTGATTGTGGCGATCCGGCTGCACCACGAGGTCGGCCAGAGCAAGCCCGAGGCCCAGGTCGACCCCGAGGGCCTCACGCTGGCCGCCATGGGTGCGCTGGCCGAGCGCGCCATGCTCGTCCGCGAGGGCCTGGACCTCGACCGCGAGACCGAGCGCGCGCTCGCGCCGGCGCTGCGCTGGCTGGGCATCACCGAGCACGAGACGGCGGACTGGCACGAGGGCCTGCAGGCCGAACTCGACCGCTGCGAGCTGTGCTGAGCGGGCGGCGGCGCCCGCGTCGCCGCTTCCTACAATCGGCGACCGATCCCCACCCTGGCGCGCCATGCGCACGCTGTTCCTGCTGGAGCCCGGCCTGGTTTTCCTGAACCACGGCTCCTTCGGCGCCTGCCCGGCGCCCGTGTTCGAGGCCTACCAGCACTGGCAGCGCGAACTCGAACGCAACCCCGTGGCCTTCCTGGGCCGTCGATCGGCGGCGCTCCTTCGCGACGCCCGCGAGCGGCTCGCGACCTTCTTGGGCGCGTCCGCCGACGACCTGGCCTTCGTTCCCAACGCCACCACGGGGGTGAACATCGTCGCACGCTCGCTGCGACTGTCGCCGGGCGACGAGGTGCTGACCACGGACCACGAGTACGGCGCCTGCGACGCCACGCTGCGCGTGATGTGCGAGCGCGCCGACGCCGTGCTGCGGCGGGTAACCCTGCCTCTGCCCTTCGAGCCCGAGGCGTTCGTGCCGAGCCTGATGGCCGCGGCGACGCCGCGGACGCGGCTGATCTTCGCCAGCCACGTCACCTCGACCACGGCGCTGGTGTTCCCGGTGGCCGAGCTTTGCGCCCGGGCGCGCGAGGCAGGCATCGCGACGCTGATCGACGGTGCGCACGCACCGGGGCAGCTCGATCTCGACCTCGCCGCGCTGCGCGCCGACTACTACACGGGCAACGCCCACAAGTGGCTGTGCGCACCCAAAGGCGCGGCCTTCTTGCACGTGCAGCCCTCGCGCCAGGCGGCCCTCGACGGCGGCGTGGTGAGCTGGGGCTGGCTGGCCGAGGATCTGGCGGCGGGCGGGGGCGGCCACACGGGCTTCGACGCCTACGTGGGCACGACGCTGCTAGAGCGGCGCCTGCAGTGGCAGGGCACGCGCGACATCGCGGCCTTCCTGGCGGTGCCGGCAGCGCTGGACTTCCTGGCCGCGCACGACTGGCCGGCGCACCGCGCGCTTGCCCGGGCACGCGGCCGCGCACTGCTGTGGCGCGTGTGCGCCCGCAACGGGATGGAGCCCATCGGCCCCGACGCCGCGCTGGCACCGCAGATGGTGCCGCTGCCCGTGCGCACCGCCGACGGCGAGGGGCTGCGCCACTGGCTGGCCGAGTCGCGCGGCATCGAGGTGCCGGTGACGCAGCACGCAGGGCGACACTTCGTGCGCGTCTCGGTGCAGCCCTACACAAGCGACGAGGAGATCGCGGCCCTGGAGGCCGCGCTGGCAGAGGTCGGGGCCTAGAAGCCCCGGGGCTTGCGGCTCAGCAGCGGCGGCGGCGCGCGGCCACCAGGCCGGCCACGCCCAGCGCCATCAGCAGCGCGCTGGCGGGCTCAGGCACGGCCGTGAGCATGGCGCCGGCCACCAGCGACTGCACGGCCGAGGTCGGGTGGATGCCGTCCCAGAACAGGTAGGTCGAGGGATCGCAGCCCAGGACGGCGCCGCAGGCGTCGGTGACGTTGGTGAAGCCGAAGCTGCCGGGCGAGGCGAGCACGCCGCCGATGAGCCCTGCGACGTCGAAGTACTGCACGCCGAAGGACTCGCCGGCCAGCCGCGCCTGCAGCGCGCTGTTGAAGGCGCCCGAGATGGCCGTCGCGCCACCAGACACAGCCGGCCCGCCGGCCAGCGCTGCCGGCGAGCGGCCCACGTCGGGCACGCCCCAGACGACGATGCTCACCGCGCCACGCGCCTGCAGCGCATCGACCATGTTGCCCACGCCGGTAGCGTAGGCGGCGGCAGCCGTGCCGATGATGCTCGCGGCGTTGGCCGGGTTGGCCGCCACCGCCGAGCCGGTGTCGCGAACGTCGTTGCCGCCGATGGCGATGACGTACAGGCCGCTGCCGGCCAGCGTCGCCGGTGCGTTGGTCAGGAAGCCGCCCAGCTGGGTCGCGGCGCTCAAGGGGAAGCCGGCCTCCGGGCCGTCGATCGTGGTGCGGGCGCCACCGAAGGCGTAGTTGCCGCCGCCGGCCAGGCTGGGCAACGCCGCCGGCGCGAGGCCGATGCCGGCCGCGAAGCTGCTCACCCAGGTGGCCCCGTTGGAATAGGTGCCGCTGGCGTAGGGCTGGCTGGGGATGTAGGTGTTGCCGGTGATCACCTGGGTGCCGTTGGCACCGATGACGAGCGCGTTGTTGCCGCTGTCGGTGAGGCTGTCACCGAAGACCGTGAGGCTGCTGAACTGGGCCGCGGCAGGCGCGGCAGCGGCCAGCAGCACCGACGCGATGGCGGCCAGGCGAAGGATCGGGCGGGTGAACATGCGGTGTCTCCGGCAAACGGTGGGGCGCGGCTCGGTGGCCAGCGGTTTCAGAAGCGGACGCTAGCACCGCGGCGGGCGCGCAGCCAGCGAGGAGCTCCCCAGGGGCCGACCACCCCCCGGATATGGGGGGTCGACCTTACCGCGGCTTGCCCCGCCGCGGGCGCGGCGCGGCGCCGGTCTCGCGCGGTGGCAGGCCCGTGTGCTGCGTGAGCAGCCGGCCCTTGCTGACGGGCGAGGTGCGCTCGCCCGCGGCCGTGCTGTTCTTGCGCCGTGCGCTGGTGTAGCCGGCCTCGCCGCCGGGCTGGAAGCTCGGGATCAGGTGGTGCTTGCCGTTGCCGATGAGGTCGGCACGGCCCAGGGCCTTGAGCGCGTCGCGCAGCAGCGGCCAGTTGGCCGGGTCGTGCCAGCGCAGGAAGGCCTTGTGCAGGCGGCGGCGCCGCTCGCCGCGCACGATGTCCACGCGCTCGGCACGCCTGTCGTCGCGGCTGATGCCCTTCAGCGGGTTGAGGTTCGTGTGGTACATCGCCGTGGCCGTGGCCATGGGGCTGGGATAGAAGGTCTGCACCTGGTCGGCCTTGAAGCCGTTGCGCTTGAGCCAGAGCGCCAGGTTCATCATGTCCTCGTCGCTGGTGCCCGGGTGCGCGGCGATGAAGTACGGGATCAGGTACTGCTTCTTGCCCGCCGCGGCGCTGGCCTCGTCGAACAGCTTCTTGAAGCGGTCGTAGGTGCCGATGCCGGGCTTCATCATCTTCGACAGCGGCCCGCCCTCGGTGTGCTCGGGCGCGATCTTGAGGTAGCCGCCCACGTGGTGCGTGACCAGCTCCTTCACGTACTCGGGGCTCTGCACCGCCAGGTCGTAGCGCAGGCCGCTGCCGATCAGGATCTTCTTGATGCCC